>NZ_JBSSFD010000003.1:0-214031 GCF_054062295.1 Lysinibacillus sp. TE18511 | reverse complement strand
CTTTCGCACAGATAAAACATTGTTGCTGACGCTTCGCTTTCGCACAGATAAAACATTGTTGCTGACGCTTCGCTTTCGCACAGATAAAACATTGTCGCTGACGCTTCGCTTTCGCACAAAGCAAAGCTTCCTGGGGGCGTCCGATGAGCCACTGATCCCCAAGGAGTCGCCCAGTCTCTACTCCAATCAACCCATATCAATTTCGCCTTGGCGTAATTGCGTCCGGATTTTGAATTGTACCCAGGCCTGCAAATGTTTTATGTGCGAAAGCGTAGTGCTAACGTAGCGGCAGCAACAGATGTTTTTTGTGCGAAAGCGTAGTGCTAACGTAGCGGCAGCAACAGATGTTTTTTGCGCGAAAGCGTAGCGACAGCAGCACCGATGCAGGTCAGTTAGCCGTTTTCGCAGGATGCGAAGATTTTAGGCTGACATCCTAAATTCATTCCTTTGAAAATCCGTGACATCCGCCAGAGGCTTTATCTTCATTCAGTAGGGGGTATGGAACCTATTGACAGGGAACCACATCCGTATTTATCTCACTACCTTCAGAGGTGGGAGTCTTCTACTGAATGAAGATAAAAGGCATACGTTTTAACAAATGTCATCCACAACTTTCGGTGATGAGCACTAAATATTCCTTTTCTCAAAGAATATTACTATTTTAATTAACTTTTATAATGCATGTCCTGAACCACCATCAATATTGACAGAAGTGCCAGTCACATAGCTCGCAGCATCTGATACTAAAAATGTAATGACATTTGCCGCTTCTTGAGTATCCCCTACACGTCCAAGTGGAATCGTTTGACCAACTTTACGAGAATAATCCTCCCACGAAAGCTCTGGTTCATGTTCTTTCCATTTCTTCTCTATTTGATCACTTCGAATAAGCCCAATACAAACAGAATTCACACGAATATTATCTTTACCTAAGTCTTTGCTCATAGCTTTCGTTAATGCAAGCCCGGCAGCACGACTTACAGTAGTAGGGAGTGAGTTTGCAGGTGGTGTTTTAGCCATTACCGCAGTCACATTAACTATTGCACCGCCACCAACCTTACGTAAATGAGGTGCAGCATATTTTGAACAATTGACAGCCCCAAACACTTTTAAATCTAAATCAGCTTGCCATAGCTCACTACTAACCGCTTCAAAAGGATTAGCTGAAGATGTACCTGCATTATTAATAAGAATATCAAGGCGACCAAAATGCGCTACTGCTCGTTCAATTAAGTACTTACAATCTTTTTCCTTTGTAATATCAGTCGGTACAATTAATACGTCCTCGCCTGTTTCGTTTTTAATACAGCCAGCAGCCACTTGTAGCTGTTTTTCACCACGGGCACAAAGTACAACCTTTGCCCCCTCTTTCACAAGCTGCATCGCTGTATAATAACCAATTCCCTTACTTGAACCTGTAATAACTGCTACTTTCCCCTTTAAGCCTAGTTCCATTGATATCACCTCAGTTTTTTGTTCAACTTCTCTTTTTTCATAAACATCGTTATCATTTTCGGACATCTAACAGTCAATCAGAGATTTATTTGGCACTTCACAAGTTCTATCTGACACCTTCACTAAGTCTATCCAGCATTTAATAGATTCCTAACCAAATAATATTTTTCGAAATATTCATTCGATATAATTACTTTATCAAAATTACAAGTAATATACAAAAAAACGGCTACAAAGCAAATGCTTTATAGCCGTCTTCATGAACTTTATTATTTTTTTGCTACAATATGGATAGGATTGCCAAGTAATACTTCAGCAGCTTCCATTGTAATTTCACCTAAAGTTGGGTGAGCATGGATTGTTAACGCAATATCTTCCGCAGTCATGCCGCCTTCAATTGCTAAGCCCATTTCAGCGATCATATCTGATGCACCAGCACCTACAATTTGAGCACCGATTAATAAGCCATCTTCTTTACGAGCAACAAGCTTCACGAAACCTTCTGTTTGGTTTAATGCAAGTGCACGACCATTTGCTGCGAATGGGAATTTCGCTGCAGTGTATTCAATGCCTTCAGCTTTCGCTTCATCTTCGTTATAACCAACTGTTGCCATTTCTGGATCTGTGAAGCATACAGCAGGAATAGCTAAATAATCAACGATTGATTTTTCACCAGCGATTGCTTCAGCAGCAACTTTACCTTCGTAAGATGCTTTATGAGCAAGCTGAGGACCTGCTACAATATCACCAATTGCATAGATGTTTGGAATATTTGTACGACATTGTTTGTCAACATTGATTAGACCACGTTCACCGAATTCAACACCGATTTCAGCAAGGCCCATTTCATCTGTATTTGGACGACGACCTACAGTCACTAATACATAGTCAGCTTCAACTTTTTTCTCTTCTCCGCCAACTTCATAAGTTACTACTACGCCGTTTTCTGTTTCTTCAACGCCTTTTGCAGATGCGTTTACTTCCATTTCAACGCCTTTCTTTTTAAGGCCTTTTTTCACGATTTGTGTCATTTGCTTTTCAAAGCCAGCTAAGATATCTTTTCCGCCTTCGATAATTGTTACTTGTGAGCCAAGATTTGCATAAGCTGAGCCTAACTCTGTACCAATATAGCCTCCACCGATAACAACTAATTTACCAGGAACTTCTTGTAAAGAAAGTGCGCCAGTAGAGTTTAGTACGCGATCAGAGAATTTAAATGTTGGAATTTCAACTGGGCGTGAACCCGTTGCGATAATTACATTGTTAAATGTGTAAGTTTGAGCAGATTCACCATTGATGATACGCACTGAATGAGCGTCAACGAAATAAGCCTCACCTTGTACAATTTCAACTTTATTACCTTTAAGTAAGCCTTCAACACCGCCAGTTAATTTTTTAACAACGCTGTCTTTAAATGCTTGTGCTTTTGAGAAGTCTAATTTCACGTCAGAAGCGATGATACCCATGTCATCTGAATGTTTAGCATGCTCAAAACGGTGACCTACTGAAATTAATGCTTTTGATGGGATACAACCTACGTTTAAGCACACACCACCAAGTACATTTTTTTCAACGATTGTTACTTTTTGGCCAGTTTGAGCTGCACGGATTGCTGCTACATATCCTCCAGGACCTGAACCAATGACAAGAGTATCTGTTTCGATTGGAAAATCTCCTACTACCATTTTTGTTACGCCTCCATTAATAATAATTCTGGTTCACTTAACAAACGCTTTAAGTGATTTAAAGCATTTTGCGCAGTGGCTCCATCAATCATACGATGATCAAAGCTCAATGATAATGCTAACACAGGTGCGGCTACAATTTCACCATTTTTTATTACAGGTTTTTCTGAAATTCGACCAATACCTAAAATCGCTACTTCAGGGTGATTAATTACCGGAGTAAACCATTGTCCCCCTGCTGAGCCGATATTCGTAATCGACATCGATGCACCCTTCATTTCATGTGGTGCAAGCTTGCCTTCACGTGCTTTTGTCGCTAACTCATTAATTTCATTAGATACTGCAAACACAGATTTACGATCTGCGTGCTTAATAACAGGTACTAGTAAGCCTTTTTCTGTATCTGCTGCAATACCAATATTGTAGTAATGCTTCTGAATAATTTCTTGTGTTGCATCATCTAATGAGCGGTTAAATTCTGGGAATTCGCGCAAAGTTGAAATAAGCGCTTTAACTACGTATGGTAAGTACGTTAATTTGACACCCTTCTCAGCAGCGATATCTTTGAATTTTTTGCGATGTGCTACAAGAGCAGTTACATCGACTTCATCCATTAGTGTAACATGTGGAGCTGTTTGTTTCGAGTGAACCATTGCTTTTGCAATCGCTTTTCGAATACCAGACATTTTCTCACGTGTTTCTGGGAATTCTCCCTCAAGAACAACTGGTGCTGCTTGTGTAGTTGTTTCTTGTTGAACAGCTTCTTCGTTAGCAACTGGTGCTGCTTCAGCCTCTACAGCGCCTCCACCATTTAGGAAATTCTCAATATCCAGTTTTAAAATACGGCCATTTTTACCTGTACCTTTAACTTCACGAATATTGACATCATTGTCTCGTGCAAATTTACGTACTGAAGGCATTGCAATGATACGTTTTGTATCGACAACTACATCTTCAGTCTTTACTGCCGTTTTTTCTGGAGCTTTTTCTTCCTCGACAGGTGCTTTTGCTACTGCTTGGCCAGACTCAGCTGTTGCTTGAACTTGAGCTTCTGTTTTCGCTTCAGCATGCTCATCGCCTTTTAGCTTTAAGTCTTCATAGCCAGGTGCATCAAAGCGGATTAAGACATCACCAACAACGGCTACAGTGCCTTCTCCTACTAAAACTTCCTCTACTGTTCCTTCAACTGGAGAAGGTATTTCTACTACTGCTTTATCGTTTTGTACTTCACAAAGAATATCGTCTTCTTTTACTGTATCTCCAGCTTTAACGAACCATTTCACGATTTCGCCTTCGTGAATGCCCTCGCCAATATCCGGTAATCTGAATTCAAATGCCATGTGTACCCATCCTTTCTATTTACTGTTTTAGGAGCTACATTAAAGAAGCTACATTAGAATGTTAAAACTTTTTTCGCTGTTGCCATTACATCTTTATAGTTCGGTAACCAAACACCTTCAGCTTGTGGGAATGGGTACACAGTATCTGGTGCAGCCACACGAAGTACAGGTGCTTCTAAGCTTAAAATTGCACGCTCTGTAATTTCAGCCACTACATTTGCAGCAATACCTGCTTGTTTTTGAGCTTCTTGTACAACGATTGCACGACCTGTTTTTTCAACTGATGCAATAATTGTTTCAATATCAATCGGTTGAATTGTACGTAAATCAATAACTTCAACAGAGTGACCTTCTTTTTCTAGCTCTTCTGCAGCCTTTAAGCTTTCATGAACCATTAACCCATAGGCAACAATTGTTAAATCTTTACCTTCACGTTTTACATCCGCTTTACCTAGTGGAATTTCGTATGCTTCCTCAGGTACCTCTTCACGGAATGAACGGTATAATTTTAAATGCTCTAAGAAAATGACTGGATTATCATTTCGAATAGATGAAATCAGTAAACCTTTAGCATCGTATGGTGTTGAAGGTACAACAACCGTTAAACCTGGTTGTGCTGTCATTAAGCTCTCTAAGCTATCAGAGTGCATTTCTGGTGTATGCACACCACCACCAAATGGAGAACGGATTGTCACTGGTGCATTATAGACGCCACCGCTACGATAGCTCATACGTGCTAATTGACCACTAATTGAATCCATTACTTCAAAAACGAAGCCAAAGAACTGAATTTCAGGAACTGGACGGAAACCTTCTAGAGAAAGACCGACTGCTAAGCCACCAATACCTGATTCTGCTAATGGTGTATCGAATACACGGTCAACACCAAATTCTTTTTGTAGGCCTTCAGTTGCGCGGAATACCCCACCGTTGACACCTACATCTTCCCCGAATACAAGAACATTTTCATCATTCTTTAATTCCGTGCGAAGTGCATCTGTAATTGCTTGAATCATCGTCATTTGTGCCATAGGTTATTTCGACTCCTTCTCTTTGTAGATTTCATACTGTTCTTTTAAATTAGATGGCATTTCGCCTTTATACATGTTTTCCATTAACTCTGTTACTTTTTGTTTTGGAGCTGCATCGGCTTTTTTGATCGCCTCTTTAATTTCTTCTTTTGCACGCTCGATTACAGCCTCTTCTTTTTTCTCATCCCATAGACCTTTCGCCTCTAGGTATTTACGGAAGCGTACAAGCGGGTCTTTTTGTGCCCATTCGCTATCTGTATCAGATGTACGGTAACGCGTTGGATCATCACCTGCCATTGTATGAGGGCCATAGCGATAGCATAGTGTTTCAATTAAAGTTGGACCTTCGCCATTCACTGCGCGCTCACGTGCATCACGTGTTGCTACGTAAACTGCAAGTGCATCCATTCCATCTACTAAAATACTTGGTAAGCCTGCTGCTACACCTTTTTGAGCGATTGTTTTCGCCGCTGTTTGTAATTCACGAGGTGTTGAAATCGCATATTGGTTATTTTGTACAATGAAGATTGCTGGTGATTTAAACGCACCTGCAAAGTTAATGCCTTCATAGAAATCCCCTTGCGATGAACCACCATCACCTGTATAAGTTACAGCTACTGCTTTTTTACCACGTTTTTGAATACCAAGTGCTACGCCTGCTGCTTGCACATAT
Organism: Lysinibacillus sp. TE18511; assembly: GCF_054062295.1. Taxonomy (NCBI): domain Bacteria; kingdom Bacillati; phylum Bacillota; class Bacilli; order Caryophanales; family Bacillaceae; genus Lysinibacillus; species Lysinibacillus sp. TE18511. The sequence continues at coordinate 207,847 of NZ_JBSSFD010000003.1, read as the reverse complement.
TGAGCACCGATAATGATTTGAGGAGGTAATACATTTACGCCTTCCGGAACCTGATTCCCCAAGAAATGACCACGTGAGAATAAAAATGCTTTTTCTAAAGGTAAGCCATGCCATACGATTTGCGGTACATCACGGTAACCTGGTAAAATCCAATCTTCTTTCTCTAATGCAAATTGTGAAGCGAGTTGTGAAGCTTCCTGACCAGCTGTTGGTGCATAGAAGCCTAATCGACCTTGACGGTTAAGTGAAATAGAGCGTTGGTCTAAAATACGTGTATAAACCATACGCGTCATTAATTCAACTAGCTCCTCGTCAGATAATTTTGGATCTGCCCCGTCATTTATAATTTCGCCTTCTTCATTCAAAATTTGAAACATTTCAAACTTATCTTCGATTTCAGTTAGCGTTTGTTTAGCATCAAAAATATTGTTGTTTTTCTTGCTCATTTGTCACATCTCCCTTTCAACTGTATTAAAATAAATCACCTTTTTAACTAGTACAACTTATTCTTTGCACTCAGTATACTGAATAAAATACGGTCGGTCAATCATATATTACGCGTACAAATAAAGATTTTTTCTGAAATAACTATTTAAGACCCCTGTCTTATTCTGTATCACAAAATGACACCGACTGTATTATAACAATATAGTTAGAGCGCACAATTATTAGGTTTCCCTACTTGATCACCAATAGTAGAATGCCCCAGTTCTAGACAATCTAATAGCTATAGAAAAATTTTTTAAGTATATTCAAATAAGGTCTTTTTTCATGTGATTGTATTAATACGTGATGTATACTTATAAGTAAAGCACTACAAAGTTGAAAGGAAGATTCACATATGATTTTAATGGATGATATTATTCGCGAAGGTCATCCGACTTTACGCACTAAAGCCGAGGAGGTTAAATTCCCTCTAACTGATGAAGCAAGACAACTTGCAGAAAACATGCTTCAATATTTAATAAACAGCCAAGATCCTGAAATTGCAGATAAATATGATTTACGTAGCGGTATTGGATTAGCAGCCAATCAAATAAATAGTCTACATCGAATGTTTGCTCTTCATTTAAAAGATGAGAATGGCGAACAATTAAGTTTTGTAGCAATAAACCCTAAAGTTGTAAGTCACTCTGTTGAAAACACATACCTTACAGGAGGCGAGGGTTGCCTTTCTGTTGATCGCAATGTCTCAGGCTATGTACCACGTCATGCTCGCGTTACAGTTAAATTTAAAACAGTCGACGGTGAAGAGAAAAAAATGAGACTTAAAGGCTTGCCTGCAATAGCCTTCCAACACGAATTAGACCACCTTAACGGCATCATGTTTTACGATCGCATAAATGAAAAAAATCCATTTGCAGAAATTCCAGACTCTAAACCATACGAGCGTGACTAAGAGTACATAAAGAAAACACCCATGCGGTTCATTTTACATCGCAGGGTCTATTTTCTTTTCGCAACCCGTTGCGATTTTTCAGCCATCTCTTTTCACTCTCCATTTAATTAAAGACTATGAATAAAATTATTGACATCGAATAATTTACTATGTAATTAAAATAAGCAACTAGTTGTAGTTATTTTCTCCAACTAGTTGCTTTTTTATTTTCTTCAATCATTTATACCTCGACATAATTGCGTCCGGATTCGGCTTTGCGCTTGCGAAAGCGAAGCGATAACAAGATGATGTTAGTCAATCAGCCATTGCCACAGGACGTGACGTTCTTAGGCTGAGTCCCTCTATTTCAGCAGATGATTAAACAAACGCTGAAAGAAGTTAAATAATGTTTAATTGACGCATAATTTTTGCAATACCGCCCTCATCTACATGATCAGCTACATGAGTAGCAACAGCCTTCACTCTCTCATGCCCATTCCCCATTGCTATGCTGGTACCGACAGCCTGAAGCATCTCTATATCATTAATGCCATCTCCGAAAGCAATAGCATCTTCCAATGTAAGTCCCATTCTTTCAAGCACCTTTTCAATGCCAGCAGCCTTTGAGCCACCCTTTGGTAAAATGTCACAAGAATAGCGATGCCAGCGTACAAATTGTACGTTTGGAAATGCTTCACGATACAAAAGTTCATCTTTTTCTTCCATAAATATAAGTGTTTGATAGACATTGTTCTGCATATAATAAGATGAGTCTAGCTTTGGATACGGGTATTTTAATGTATTTAAGCTTTCTGCCACCTTATGATCATTTCCAACAGATGCAATCATTTGCTTGTCATCTAAAAATACTACCGGTTCATTTCGCGCTTCACCAAAAGCAATAATTTCGGCTAGCTCATCTTTTTTAATACCATTTGTATAGACAACCTCACCTTTATAAACGACATATTGTCCATTAAAGGTAATATACGTATTAATATCTAGCTCCTCTAATAAGGATTGAATCATAAAAGGTGCTCGTCCTGTTGCAATTGCAAGCTCGTATCCTTTACGACGAGCTTCAAAAAGCGCCTCTTTCGCAGAAGTTGGCAATATTTTTTCACTGTTATAAAGCGTTCCATCAACGTCAAAAAATAAAATTTTCTTCATCATAATAGTCCCTTTCGTATGTATTCTGCAAAGGTTAATAACTTTACACATGCATAATTTTTCGTTATAATGATCCTAAGGAGTGATGTGCCATGCTGAAGAAACTAAAACGTAAATTGTTGAAGCAACTTCGCGGCATACTCGGAAAAAAATCAATTGCCTAACATTTGCCCTTCATTATTTGAAGGGCTTTTCTTTATTTTAGAGTAACTGCGTGATAATATAAAGGAAATGCATTTATTTGGCTATGTGCAACCACTGTCTCAATGATTTATTCAATTATGCCTTGTCGTAGTGCAAATTTGAAACATTGAGATACAAGAACTTCAAACGCCTTATTTCTTCCTCAGTATACTAGAAATTCGCTGTTTTTTCTTGTAGTACGTGCGTGGTATTAGGCAAAGGTGCAATAAAATTGTACGCAATAAAAGGAGAGCAAACTATGATTTACAAAGTTTATTATCAAGAAGATGCAAATGAAATTCCAGTTCGCGAAAACACTAAAAGTCTATATCTTGAAGCTGCTTCAGAGCGCGAAGTACGTGAAAAGCTAAAAGACCGAAACTATAACATCGAGTTCATTCAACTGCTTGAAGGTAACTATTTAACTTACGAACAAGCAAGTCCGAACTTCATCTTGGAGGAAATTTAACAAACATGAAGTTTGTTAAAAATGACCAAGCAGCTGTTTTCGCACTCGGCGGACTGGGCGAAATCGGCAAAAATACTTACGGCGTTCAATTTCAAGATGAAATTATCTTAATCGATGCCGGCATCAAATTCCCAGAAGATGACTTACTCGGCATTGACTATGTTATTCCAGATTATACGTATTTAGTACGTAACGTCGACAAAATCAAAGGATTATTTATTACACACGGACATGAGGATCACATCGGTGGTATTCCTTATTTATTACGTCAAGTAAATGTCCCTGTCTACGGTGGTAAGCTGGCACTTGGCTTATTACGTAATAAATTAGACGAACACGGCTTGCTACGTACAACAAAACTTATCGAAATTAAAGAAGAGGATGTTATTAAATTCAGAAAAACGTCTGTTAGCTTCTTTAGAACAACTCATAGTATTCCAGACGCTTACGGAATTGTCGTAAAAACACCACCTGGTAACATCGTGCATACAGGTGACTTTAAATTCGACTTTACACCAGTAGGCGAGCCAGCTAACTTAACAAAAATGGCTGAAATCGGACGTGATGGCGTACTGTGCTTACTTTCAGATAGTACAAATGCTGAAAAGCCAAACTTCACAATGTCAGAACGTACAGTTGGAAAAAGTATCGATGAAATTTTCCGTAAGGTTGATAGTCGTATTATCTTTGCAACTTTCGCGTCAAACATTCACCGTTTACAACAAGCAACAGACGCTGCCATAAAATACGGACGAAAAATCGCTGTCTTTGGTCGTTCAATGGATAACGCCATTACGATTGGTCGTGAACTTGGCTATATTAATGCACCGAAGGATACATTTATTGATGCCCAAAGCATTAATCGACTTCCAGCAAACGAAGTGATGATATTATGTACAGGCTCTCAAGGTGAACCAATGGCCGCACTTTCTCGTATTGCCAATGGTACACATCGCCAAATTCAAATTCAGCCTGGTGACACAGTTATCTTTTCTTCTTCACCAGTACCCGGAAATACAGTAAGTGTAAACAAAATTATCAACTTACTTTTCCGCGCAGGTGCTGAAGTTATTCATGGTGCACTAAATAATATCCATACTTCTGGTCACGGTTCTCAGGAAGAACAAAAATTGATGCTACGCTTAATGAAGCCTAAATTCTTTATGCCAATTCACGGTGAGTACCGCATGCTAAAAATGCATACTCATCTAGCAGAAGATTGTGATGTTCCACTTGAAAATTCATTCGTCATGGAGAATGGCGACGTGCTAGCATTAAGTCCTAATGAAGCACATGTAGCTGGTCGCATCCCTTCAGGAGACGTTTATATTGACGGTAATGGTATTGGAGATATCGGCAACATCGTGCTTCGCGATCGACGCATTCTTTCTGAAGAAGGTTTAGTTATTGTTGTTGTCAGTGTTGATATGGAAAATCAGAAAATCGTTTCCGGCCCAGACATTATTTCACGAGGCTTCGTTTACATGCGTGAGTCTGGTACGATGATTAATGAAGCACAAAAAATGCTAAATCGTCATTTAAACGCAACAATTCAAAGCAAAACTCCTCAATGGACTGAGCTCAAGAATGAAATTACTGACGTATTAGGACCATATCTATTTGAAAAAACAAAACGTCGACCTATGATTTTACCGATTATTATGGAGGTTTAGCCTCATCACTAAGAAGCTACGTAAATTACGTAGCTTCTTTTTTAATTGGTTTTAATCCTATTAAGAATACAGTTTTCAAAAAGCGCGTGTTCCAACAATACCCAAAGCAAACAGCAACGTATTTTATTTTAAAAATTTTGAAACCTCTTAGTAAACTTTTTCGTACATTGTAATAACAAAACAAAAAGGAGCGTCCTTATGCTAAGTAAAATCCTTCAGTCTTTACTTAATGGTTCATCTAATCGCCGTCATCATTCATCCAGTAGCCGTCAAAAGTTTTCCAAGCGTCATAATTATTACGGCCATAAACATTATAAACGTAGCCATCGCAAAAGCTCACGTAGCTTCTTTAGTTCAATGAGTTTCTTCAGTAGCTAATGTGGTGGAATCAATTATCCGAAAAACGTTTCGATCAAGAAGTTCAACAGTATATAACAGCGCAGCAAAATTTCTCTTTCGTTAAACTTCTCGGTTTCGGTTCGTACGGTCGGACATATTTAATAGAGGAAAAATCCACGAAAAAGCTTTTTGTTTTAAAATGCCTACGATTAAAACATCGACGCCATCAAAAAACGAAAAGTAAGTTTATGCAGGAAATCGAAATTCTTCAACGTTTATCAATGCCTAGTATTCCGTCTATTCAATCGACAGGTACTATTCAAGATATACCTTTTTTTATCATGGATTATATCAATGGCCAAACATTTGAACAGCTCATTTTTGATGAAGGCCAAACATTTACAATCTCTCAATCACTTTTTATCACCAAACAATTATTACAACAAATAGTTGTTTTACATGAAAATAGCATAGTACATCGAGATTTACGCATCCCCAATATTTTATTTGCCAATCAACAATTGTATATCATTGATTTCGGCCTTGCTACCTTTAAAAAAAATGTAGATTTCTCTTTAATCGATAACCCAAAGCAAGCTGAAAATCATATTAGTGATTTATATTTTGTTGGTCATTTTTTATTATTTTTACTGTACTCAAGCTACAAGCCTTCCACTAGCAAAGAAAAGCCTTGGCAAGAAGAATTAGCTCTACCGAATGACATCACGAATTTCCTTGAACGATTATTATGGATTCAAAAACCTTTTAACAGTTCAATGGAAGCCCTACAGTTACTCCCAATCAAAAAATGAATTGTTCACCCTGTTCGTGAACAATTCATTCCCTTTAGTTAAATCTTAAAATAATTTTTTAACACATAAGCAACCCATCTATGCTCTGGCTGTAAGCGTATATTTTCGATTAAACCTTTTACAATCGGTTTGCTATAGGTTAGATCGTCAATTTGAGATTTTATCAATTCAAGAGACTCGCGTTCAATAGACTCCTCTAAGCCAATTAGATGTTGTTCGATTAATTCTAACAAAGATTCCTTTGTCACTTCTTCATTACATGGTTTTGCTGTCAATTGAACAAGCTCTTCCGTGATAAACGGAATCGTTGTATGCCGTGCAATAATGTCCGTCTTTTCCGCTAAAGATTTAGCCAATTGATCTAAATCTAATGGTATATCAGAAAAACTAAAAAGTTCTGCATAACTCTTCATAAATCCTTTAATGCAGTACATAACATCATATTTTGTCTTGTGGAGTTCATCCCGATAAAGCTGTTCAAGCATATAGATGATCGACTTTGACATCTCGGCATCATAAGCACTTATTTTTTGAAACAATTCTTTTTTTGTAAGAAGGACTTTCTCATTAAAAAAAACGCGGGCAGATGCAGAATGGTTTTTAATTGCTTGAAAAATACTTTTGTAAAACTCAACTAATATAACATCTTTACTAAGCGAACCTCTGACTACTTGGTCAACATCGGTAACGAATTGCTGTAGATAATACTCTACCATCGAAACAAGAAGCTCGTCCTTTGTTTTAAAAGATAAATAAAATGCTCCTTTTGAAATTCCACATCGTTCTGTAATTTGCTGTACAGATGTAGATTCAAAGCCTTGTTCTGAGAATAACTCTAATGCTTTCTCCATAATTAGTTGCTTTTTTAACATACTTTTAATTCTCTCCTAATGTATTTCATTGACAAATGACCAATTAGTCATTAGTATAAATAATTGAAATTAGTAAGTCAATAAAGGGTAGGTGTAAAGGTGAAAGGTTTAGTTAATTTCGTATTGAAAAACAAATTGGCAGTGTGGCTATTAACAATTATCATCACTGTCTCTGGTATTTATTCAGGCACAAAAATGAAAATGGAATCTATACCTGATATTTCCATACCTTATTTAATTGTTATGGGTGTTTACCCTGGTGCAACCCCTGAACAGGTGATGAATGAACTTTCCATTCCATTTGAAAAATCAATTGAAAGTTTAGAAGATGTTAAGGCCGTTTACTCAACATCCTCTTCTAACGTAGCACAAGTTCAAGTTGAATACGACTACGGCATTGATATGGATGAGAAAAAGCGCCAATTAGAGTCCGCTTTAGATAATATAACATTACCTGAAGGTGCTCAAAAGCCTACAATTATGGCGATTAGCATGAATATGATGCCTGTTGTGGCATTATCAGTAAGTAGCTCTGAGGAAGATATTGTTGAATTAACTTCAACAGTAGAAGACATTTTACTTCCTAAAATTGAAAAAATTGATGGTGTTGCTTCTGCAACGATCAATGGTCAGCACATTAATGAAGTGTCATTTAAATATGACGAAAAGAAAATGGCTGCTCTTGGCTTAACAGAGGAATCTGTCAAGCAAATGATTCAAGCAAGCGATATGTCACTGTCACTTGGTTTATATCAATTTACTGTCGGTGAACAAGCGGTTTCGGTAGACGGGAAAGTTAAATCTGTAGATGAATTAAAAGACTTATTAATCCCAGTCACGCCTTCAGCTACAAACCCTTCCCCATTCGTTCGCTTAGGTGATATCGCAACGATTGAAGTAGAAGGTAAAGTACAATCTGTGTCACGTACAAATGGTAAAGATGCGATTGCCATTCAAATCGTTAAAGACCAAGATGCCAATACGGTAACAGTCGTGAATGCAGTAAAAGACTTAATTAAAGAAGAAGAAAAATTAATAGACGGTTTAAAAGTAGATATTTCACTTGACCAAGGTGCTCCGATTGAAGATTCAGTCTTCACAATGATTGAAAAAGCAGTATTCGGTGGTGCCATTGCCGTACTAATTATTTTACTATTCTTACGTGATTTCAAATCAACAATTATTTCGATTATCTCAATCCCAGTTTCAATATTCATGGCCTTGCTACTTTTAAACTGGATGGATATCACATTAAACATTATGACCCTCGGTGCGATTACCGTGGCGATTGGTCGTGTAATTGATGACTCCATTGTAGTTGTTGAAAATATATATCGACGCATCCATTTAAAAGAAGAAAAACTAACAGGTCGCGCCCTTATTCGCGAAGCCACAATTGAAATGTTCAAACCAATCCTTTCTTCTACATTAGTAACTGTAGCAGTTTTCGCTCCATTAATTTTTGTTAGTGGTATGGTTGGTGAACTATTCATGCCATTTGCATTAACGATGTCATTTGCTCTAGGCGCTTCCTTGATCGTGGCGATTACAATTGTTCCTGCTTTATCTCACTTCTTATTCCGTAAAAAATTATACGGTGAGAAAAAAGAAAGTCAGCATAAAGAAGTTGGTAAACTAGCTACTTGGTATAAAGGTGTACTAGAAAAGACATTAAACCATAAAATCATTACATCCGTAATAGCGATTGTAATGCTTGTTGGTTCTCTTGCTTTAACACCACTCATTGGCTTCAGTTTCATGGGCTCTCAAGAAGAAAAGGTTATGTACTTATCGTATACACCTGCTACAGGCGAGCTAATGAAAGATACAGAAACAAATGTTGCACAAGTAGAAAAAGAATTAATGAAACGCGAAGACATAGATATTTTACAAGTCTCTATCAATGATCCTAAGAATGTTGATCCTTCTGCAATGATGATGGGCGGCGGCGCTGGCGGTGCATTAATGTACCTCATCTTTGATCCAGATATGGAGGACTTCCCTAAGGCAAAAAAAGAAGTAGAAGACTATATAGCTAACATTGGTCAATCAGGAGAATGGAAATCTCAAAACTTCTCGTCAACCTCTACATCTTCAAATGAAGTAAGCTACTCATTATATAGCGAGGACTTAGATAAGCTTAGTGATGCAGTGAAACAAGTCGAAGGTGCATTAAAAGAAGTTGATGGCTTAGAAGACATAAAATCTAATAATGAAGATCCATATGTTGAGCATATTTTAAAAGTAGATCAAAAGAATGTTCTACAATATGGTTTAACTACCGCTCAAATCGTAATGGCCTTGAACGCAAATACATCATCAGAAGTTTTAACATCAGTCAAGTATGACGGTGAAGATATTGATGTCATTGTACAACGTGAAGCAAAGGCAGCAGCTACATCTCTTGATGATGTATTAGCTACTGAAATCAAGACAGCTTTAGGCACAACAATGACAATCGGTGAATTAGTAAAGGTAGAAGAAGGCACTACGCTTAACTCTTTAGCTCGCTCTAAAGGCGAATATTACGCAACCGTTTCTGGTACGATTACCGAAGACGATATTTCAAAAGCAACTTCTGCTGCTGATAAAAAGATGGATAAATTAGATTTACCTAAAGGTGTAACGACTGGGGTTTCAGGTGTGGCTGCAGATATGCAAGAAACATTTACACAGCTTGGAATTGCTATGTTAGCTGCAATCGCTATCGTTTACTTCATTCTAGTCGTAACATTCGGTGAAGGTTTAGCACCATTCGCCATTCTGTTCTCACTACCATTCGCAGTAATTGGTGCATTTGTTGGCTTGTTCGTCACAGGTCAAACAATTTCTGTTTCTGTTATGATGGGACTATTAATGCTGATTGGTATCGTTGTGACAAATGCCATCGTATTAGTAGACCGCATTATCCATATGGAACGCGACGGACTCGTTATGCGCGAGGCTATTTTAGAAGCAGGTGCCACTCGTTTACGCCCTATTCTAATGACGGCCATTGCAACAATCGGTGCGATGATCCCAATGGCACTCGGCGGTGGTGGCAGTGGTCTAATTTCAAAAGACCTAGCGATTACCGTAATCGGTGGTTTACTATCTTCAACATTGTTAACATTAGTAGTTGTACCAATCGTCTATGAAATGTTATCTAAAATGTTAAAGAAAAACCGAAAAGATTATGAAGAAAATTAATAATTACATGTAAAATAAGGGCTCTCCTTTGAAGGGGGCCCTTTTTTCTATATTTCGATGGAGCACGATCGTCATTTATACAAACTACATTATTTATAATTTTTATGACTCATCACCGTAACGTGGGTTGATTTCCGTTACGACTGGGCGTTTTGTTGCTGACGCTTCGCTTTCGCACAGAGCAAAGCTTCCTGGGGGCGTCCGATGAGCCGCTTGGGCCTACACGATGTAGGTCACGAAGGCGTTATCACAGGACGTGATGCTTTTAGCCTTCGTTCCTCTATCGCTAATCCCCAAGGAGTCGCCCAGTCTCCACTCCAATCAACTTATCCACATGACATACGTTTTATCAAAATGTCATCCAAACATTCGGTGATAAGTACTCATTTTTAATGCTACAATAATATAAAAATTCACGAATAATAGCTAAATAGATAGCCCCTTCTAAATATCTCACCTATCACTAGAGCAAACTTTTTTAACAATGTAAGTCCATAATAGTGCATTGCTTTGAATTTCCGCACTTTTTCATCATCTCAATAAAACCTTAACATATCCACATATTTCACCAAACAACGAAGCGTATGTTTAAAATCATCGAATTTATAAGTGAACGCTTTTGAATATAGATTACAAACTACTAAACGAGCTTCTCCCCTCTCACTATCAAATAAAAAGCTTAACAATAATTTACAAATATTGTTATAATAATATACACTAAAATGCTTTCACAAATAAAGGGGGAGTTTTATGAGCGACAACGTTTTTAAACAAACCATACCTGTTTTAAAAACTGCAAGACTAACATTAAGGCCGATTTCATTAAATGATTTAGAGGCAATGTTTAATTATGCTTCCAGCGAAAATGTAGCACGCTTTGTTACATGGGAGCCACATAAAAGTTTTGCCGATACAAAAGAGTTTATTGAATTAATTTTAAACGGGTATAAACAAGGCAAACACCTATTATGGGGCATTGAATATGAGCAGAAATTGATTGGCACGATCGACTTTGTTTCAATGAATGACCTGCATAAATTTGCGGAGATTGGCTACGTTCTTTCTGAAGAATATTGGAATCAAGGAATTACGACTGAGGCAGCAAAAAAATTAATTGACTATGGATTTAACGAATTAAAGTTAGCTCGAATCCAAGCACGGTGCTTTGAGGAAAATATCGGTTCCCAAAAAGTAATGGAAAAATCGGGTATGCTTTATGAGGGTCTGTTACGAAAAAGTATGTTTGTTAAGGGTAATCATCAAAATGTGAAAATGTATGCTATTATTGACAATGATTATTTTACAAAGATTGAGCCTTGCTGAAAATCCAACAAGGCTCTACTTATTTAGTTTACAATCAAGCCTCGTACAATAGTTATTTTCGCAATTGTATAAGTAGTACTTTTAATTCGACTTGTGATTCTTAAACGTTCAATAATTTTGACATGTAATACTCATCCATATATTCACCATCAACATATAGTGAATGTCTTTTAGTCCCTTCAACTTCAAATCCCATTTTTTTATATAAGGCTATGCCTGCAATATTATTCACCATTACTGTAAGTTCCAAGCGATGCATGCCCTTCTCTTTTGCCCAATTGTCTAAGTGGCCAAATAATGCAGTGCCAATTTTTCTTCCTCTAAAATCACTGTGGATACCTACGACAATATAGGCTCGATGTGAAAGTCTAGATGGTGTACTCCCTTGAACAATTAAATAACCGACCACTGTCTGATCTATTTCAGCTATAAATAATGCTGAATGATTGTTTTTGTAAATATTCTCAATAAATCTAGTAAATTGTTCAGCTTCTAACTGTCGTTCGCCTGGCGCGAATAACATAAAATTAGACTCTTCCGCATTTTTGATAACAGCCACGATCTGTTCAGCATCTTCTATTTTTGCTTCCCTTATAAACATTTTTATCGCACCCTTTCTATCTAAAATTTAGTGACATGTATCATGAAATCTTTCGTGTTCATTTGAATTGTTCCACCAATAGGGAATGTAAAGATCGGCTGTGTATGTCCAAAATCCACATCATAGATAACTGGAATTCTTCTTAAAGTTGGATGTTTATCTAACATAAAATGTAGTTGTTCCTCTGTCATTTTAGAAGCTCTTTGAAAGCGCCCTATCGCAATACCTTTAATATTAGTAGTAGCTTGTAATAATGAGGTAAAATCACGAGCAAATATTTCTGGAGTAACTAGTTCATCATCCTCTAAAAATAAAATACTATTCGATAAATCAGGCATATACGGGGTACCTTGAAGTAGATTTAATGTACATAAATTTCCGCCAAATAATTGCCCACTTGCTTCTCCTTCAGAATATACCTTCCAGCTAGCCGCTTCAAAATGACGATTATGTTGATCTAAATACCATGCATCATCGCTCCAAATGCTTGATGCTTTAATCGTATATGGCTTATTTTCCATTAAGCATTTTTGAAAATATGATAGCTGATAGTCTTGTGCTTGTTCCATAAGAAAGCTAGAAAAATGTGGCCCCGAATACGTAACAAATCCACATTTTTTTGTAATAGCGGTTGCTAAAGCTGTAATATCACTGAAACCACAAAGTATTTTTGGGTTATTTGCTATCATTTCATAATTTAGATAGGGTAATATTTCACTAGAATTGAAACCACCAATAACCGTTAAGACAGCCTTCACATGATTATCTTGGAAGGCATCATGAATATCAGAAACTCGATGCTCAATTGAGGAAGATTGTTGAAGATCACATTCAAAAATATGACGCCCATAGGATACAGTAAAGCCTAACTCTTCAAGTATTTTCTTTGTTTGTTCAACGCCTTCTTCTGTTATGATTGCTGCACTACGACTAGGTGCGATAACACGTATCTCATCGCCTACTATTAATTTATTCGGAATATGCAAACTTGCTCCCTCCCCCTAATTAGTTTCTTGGACACTCTCTGAAAAGTAACTTATTCCCGCATTCATCTCTCCACCTATAGGGGTGGGAGACTTCTGCTGAAAGAAGTTTGAATTTTCTCTATTATCACAAAGCTATTATGGAAAATCAAATGTAAAATTACATTTTTTAGCTAATTATCATAACGTGTGGATCGGAATACCACATTCATTTGTCGTTTATCGGGGTTGTTGTTTGAGGTTTTATCAGCGATTCTGGCTCTTTTATCAGCGATGTTTGAGGTTTTATCAGCGATTCTAGCTCTTTTATCAGCGATGTTTGAGGTTTTATCAGCGATTCTGGCTCTTTTATCAGCGTTTCAGCGTTCCTCCCAAGCGGAGCGAGACATCCTGGCAACTTATTTTCTCTTTTTGCCAATTAATCGCGTGATTTGTGCCATTGTAAACGGCAATGAAGATTTCTTTCTGATACGCTATATACTTCAGCACCCAAAAATCTGCATATTTTAATTGTTCATGACCGAATCTTTCCTGTATTTTTGCATACCTAATTTTTCAAGCAAACGACAAGAAGCAATATTGAGAGATTTATCGAAACAATTTTGAGATTTATCGAGACTTTTTAAGATTTATCGATACTTTTCAGTCATTTATCGATACTTTTCAGCGCTTTATCGCTCAACTTTTTAAAAATATCGACATCAAGAAAAAAACGTACCCTTTATTCAATACTCATAGGTACGCTCATTCTCTATATATAATATCGATGGATAGGACGTCCCACACTTCCATATTGTATATCCACCTTTAATAAACTTTGTTTTTCTAAAAAATCCAAGTAACGTCGAGCTGTTACACGGGCCGTTCCAATGAAGTTGGACACTTCTTCCGCTGATACTGCCTCGTTCCTTTCTTGAATATAGGCAAGTACCTTGTCTAAGGTTGCACGGTTAAAACCCTTTGGTAGCACGTCAATTAGTATTGCTCCAGTTACTGGAGGAGCAGCTACTTGCACAGGAATACGTTGCTGCATTAGATGATCAACATCATGTTGAGTTAAATCTTGCATGCCACTTATTTTCTTTTTATACGCCTGATAATCCTTTAAAGTTTGCTCAATTCGTTCAAACGTAAATGGCTTCATAATATAATCGTAGACACCTAAGTGTAAAATCCGTTGCACAGTTGGCATATCGTTCGCTGCAGTGACAGCAATAACATCAACAGGAAGATGTTCTTCGCGTATTTTCCCAAGCGTAATAATGCCATCCTGCTCAGGCATAAAAACATCCATAAAGACAAGCTCAGGTTTTAATTGCTTAATCTTCTCAATCCCCTCAATCCCATTGCTAGCATAGCCTATTAATGAAAATCCATTAATTTGTTCAATAAATTGCCTGTTCACTTCTCGTACCATCGGATCATCTTCAATTAATAACACTTTAAATACATCCATCTATTCTCCTCCTAACTCAAATAAGATTAAGAAACTTGTCCCTTTCATAAATTCACTTACTACCTCGATATCGCCATCGCCTTTCCTAACAATTTCATGTATTAAATGCAAGCCAATTCCGCGATTCTCACTTGCCTTCGTAGAAAATCCATTTTCAAACATACGCGCTTGCACCTCTTCAGACATCCCAATTCCATTATCAGAAACAGCAATTGCTAACACATTGTCATGCTCATCTACAGAAATCGCTACATATTTATCCTCCTTGGAAAGAACATTTAGCGCTTCAAAAGCATTTTCAATTAAATTCCCTAACAGGACAACAAAATCGTGATGATCTAATAGAGGTGGAAAACGTTTAAAATGACTTTTTCGATCAATTTCTACTTGTATACCTAATTCCTTGCCATAACTAACTTTACTTAGCAATAATCCTGAAATATTTTCATTATGAAAGCGTTCATTCAAAAACTTCGTTAACGAGGCTTCATTTTCGGTAGTAGCTGTAACATATTCAAGTGCTTGCTTCGTATGTCCCAATTGTAGAAGCCCTGCAATCGTATGAAGTTTATTTTTATGCTCATGTGTTTGTACGCGCAGTGCTTGAACAAAAGCTTTAACACCTGTTACCTCTTCCGCCAGCTTTTTCACTGCTGTTAAATCTTTAAACATGGCAACGGCACCGACTAGCTCACCATTTACAATAATCGGAACTCGATTACTCAAAATACTATGATGATTTATGTATAACTCTTGATTGTATACAGGCGTTGCCGTTTCAACAATTTCAGGCAATCGTGTGTCAGGCAAAACATCGTAAATCTTTTCACCGATACACTCCTCTATCTTTCTAGTAACACCTAATATATCAGCTGCTTTTTCATTAAAAATTGTAATATTCATTTCCTTATCAACCGCTATAATGCCTTCATGCATAGCATTGAACGTTTCTGTTCGTTCTACATACATTTTGGCAATCTCATGAGGTTCAAGCCCAAACATCTGCTTTTTAATATGTCGACCAAGTGTGTATGCCCCCCAAATACTAAAAACAAGTGATATGAGAATAGTAATAACGATGTCACGTTCATAATTTTGCAATATTTCTTTAAAAGTTGGCAGTGAGTACCCTACAACAACAATGCCAACTTGTTCTTTTTTATCATCAATGATAGGGACAAAAGCCCGAATCATGACACCGGCTTCTCCTTGCGCCTTCGATACATAATAATGCTCACTAAAGGCAGCGTTTAAATCCTGTGATTCACTACGTTTCCCTATTTCTTTACGGACTGGGTGTGATAGTTTAATACGATCCATATTCATCACAACAATATACTCTGCTTTATTAACAACACGAATACCATCTACAATTTTATTGACATTTTTCGCCGCTTCTTTAATATTGTCATTTTTCAAATGTATACTAATCTCTGGCACATTCGATACAGTCCCTGCAACGAGCATAGCACGCTGACCATAATCCTTTTCTTGCTCAGTTAATAGATTACCAAGCACAAAAATGCCACCAAGTAAAAAGGAGAATGCAATGATTAAAAATGTCACTAACAGTATTTTGCCGTTTACGGGCATTTTCATCATTTAAAGATTCATTCCTTTCCCATCTGCATTTGCACTAAAATACACACTTCTACTAATGATTGATATGCTTTTAAGATTATCTTCAAAAAATTCTTTTGACAACACTTTTAGTTGACATAAGTAAGAGAAAATCATGAACTTAATGAACAATATTACAAAAAAGTGCTATAAAACGGAATTTTCAATCATTTATTATTTTTGTATTATAACAATAATAAATTGTTTTAATAGTACCATAACAGTAAAAATAATTGAGAACACTACATTTCTTTTAATTTACTGAAAAAATATACTTAATGAACGATATGTTTCTTATTTTCTAAATCTCTTTTTTTAAAAAGGATTCGCTATGATAATTCTAGTGAAAACGATATCAAAAAGAAAATTTAGAAACGAGGTAGCATAAAATGAAATTACTGAAAAATTTGACTGTTCAGGTTATAGCTGCGATCATTTTAGGGATTATTGTCGGAGCTATCTTCCCTGAGTTTGGTGCAAGTCTTAAAATTTTAGCAGACTTATTCATTAAATTAATTAAAATGTTAATCGCTCCAATCATCTTCTTAACGGTTGTAATCGGAATCGGGAGTATGGGAGATATGAAAAAGGTAGGGAAAATCGGAGGTAAGGCGCTGCTGTACTTCGAGATTGTCTCTACTATTGCCTTAGCGATCGGGATTGCTGTTGCAATGATTGTTAGCCCAGGTACAGGATTAGATACATCAGGTGCTGCCGAAACTGACATTTCAAAATATACTACGGCTGCCTCAGAGACTGAGCAAGGCTTAGGTGCTTTCATCTCTAGCATTATTCCTGAAAACGTAGTAGGTGCGCTTGCAACAGGACAATTACTTCCAGTGTTATTCTCTGCAATATTGTTCGGTTTAGCGGCTGCTTCTATTGGTGCACCTGCAAAACCTGTCATTACATTTTTTGAACAAGTGGCAGAAATTTTCTTCAAAATCGTAAGTATGGTAATGAAAATATCACCAATTGGTGCATTTGGTGCAATGGCCTATACGATTGGTAATTTTGGGTTGAAATCGTTAAGCAACTTAGGTCTATTAATGGCGGCGGTATATATTACAATGTTCTTATTCGTAGTCATTGTTTTAGGCACAATTGCAAAATTCTTCGGCTTTAACATTTTCAAATTCATCGCTTATATTAAAGAGGAAATTTTCTTAGTAATCGGTACATCATCATCTGAATCTGCTTTACCTTCGATGATGCGTAAGTTGGAAAATTTCGGTTGTTCAAAGCAAGTAGTTGGATTAGTAGTACCAACAGGTTATTCCTTCAATCTTGATGGCACTTCCATCTATCTATCAATGGCTGCACTATTCATTGCACAAGCATACGGAATGGAATTGACATGGGTTCAAATCATTACACTTCTTGGGATTTTAATGATTACATCTAAAGGTGCAGCTGGTGTAACAGGATCTGGTTTTATCACATTAGCAGCGACACTTGCTGCCTTCCCAATAATTCCAGTAGAAGGGATTGCGCTACTAATTGGTGTTGATCGCTTCATGTCCGAAGCACGTGCCGTAACAAACTTAATTGGTAACGGTGTAGCTTGTGTAGTCGTTTCAAAATCCGAAAAAGAGTTTGACGTAGAAATGCAAGAACGTGCACTTCAAGGAAAAACTACTATTGTTTCCTAGGCGCCTCCCCACTTGTGCCAGTGGGATCAAGGCGACCTCAAGGATGTAGCGTTTGAAGCCTAGACGATGCTCTAGGTCATCAACAGGTAAAAAATCTATAGTTCCCTTCACAATAAGAAAAGGTAGTGAAGACAGCTTGGTTGCTGTATCACTACCCTTTTTTATTTTCCATATTGTTCAAGCAAGCGCTGCGTATTTGCTGATTGTTCAAGTGCTTTTTTCTCTTTTGTCCAGTATATTAAATATTGCTGATCTCCAACATTAAAAACCATCTGTTGTAATTCTTCACTTAGCTCCGAGCTAATCGCTACCTTTAAAATATCCACCTCATATAAAGGCTCACCTTTAATTTCGTAGACGATATGATAGACTGGCTTTTCTTCAAATATCGCTCTTTCTTTTTGGCTTAGTTTTTTGACATGGCTTAGAGGATTTTTTTCACTATAAGCTGTTGCATCTTGATCTGTCGTCCTATATAAGGATTGCTCTCCTTTTAATAGCTCAATGGCATCAATTTCTGTTGCCTGATCTAAAATATGTGAAATAGCCTCTTCCTCATTTTTCTCACGAAACTGCAAAGTAAAAGCCCCAATAAGTATAATCGCAGCAAATATGACTAATTTCCATCTTCGTTTATTCATTTTTCATTACCCATTCAATACCTTTTTGACAAAGCGATTAATATCTACATCAGCACCAATGACAAGCATAATATCTCCTAGCAAAATTTTATCACTCGCCTGCGGAGATACGATAATATCTGCACCACGCTTAATGCCTACAATATTAATCCCGTACTTTGCACGAATATCTAAATCCATAACCGAGTAACCTGCAATCGTATCGTTGGCCTTAATCTCCATAATTGAATGTTCATCTGAAAGCTCTAAATAATCAAGCACTGTATTGGACAACATATTATTGGCAATACGTATCCCCATATCACGCTCAGGATGAACGACAAAATCGGCACCTATTTTGCGTAGTACTTTTTCATGGTAGTCATTCTGAGCTTTTACAGTTATCTGCTGAACACCGATTTCTTTTAAAATTATGGTCGTCAAAATACTAGCCTGAATATTTTCACCAATCGCTACGATAACGTGCTCAAAATTACGAATACCTAATGAATTTAAAACCGATTCATCCGTCGAATCTGCGATAACGGCCTGTGTGGCAATAGAAGCAAACTCGTCCACCCGCTCTGAGGAATGATCGATCGCCATAACTTGTGCGCCTTGACTCATTAATTCGCGAACAATGCTTCCTCCGAAACGTCCAAGTCCAATGACAGCAAACTCTTTTTTCATCATTAAAAACCCCTCCGAAAATTACTATACCATTATTGTAACTTATTCTCTGCTATATGTATCGTCAAAGCCAACGACTATTCGTCAAGAAATGACATCTTTAAAGGGATGCTCGGGTTGATTCACTTTTCGCTCAGGTGACATCTGGATCCGAGCAGCTTGGTCCCTTTTTCGCTCAGATCACGTTTGGATCCGAGCGGGTCACATCACAACCGTAATGGTAAGTGAATTTGTATTTTCACATAAAAAAGACGAGGAATTATTGATCCCCGCCTTTTAATCATATTATTTAAGCGTTGCGCATTTCATCTAAAACGCGATTCACACGCTTTTCAAGCATTTTCATACCGCTACCACCAGCTTGCATGTGACGAAGCTGACCATCTTTATCGAAGACAAAATACGCAGGTACGTATTGATTTTCAAATGCATCTGTTAGCTTCAATTCGCTATCGACAAAGATTGGTTGTACGATATCATGCTCAGCTGCTACAGATTTGATTGTCTCTAAATCTGTATCTTCCTCAGAGCGTGGCATATGCACAGCGATAACATTTAACTCGTCTTTATATTGATCACGGAAATTGTTCACATCTGGCATTGCTTCTTTACATAAATGGCAACTAACTGACCAAAAATGAATTAAAGTTGGTTTTTCGCCTACAACGTCCGCTTTTGTTACTTCACCGTTTAGCCAAGTAGTTGCACCTACAAGTTCTGGCATTTGTTCACGAAGTTTCATAAAACATTCTCCTTTTTCCTTTTTCTAGGACTATCATCAAAACGTGTGGTTGATTTCCGTTCCGGCTGGGCGCTTTGTAGCTGTCGCTTTGCTTTCGCTACATGAAAACATTTGTTGCTGCCGCTACGTTAGCACTACGCTTTCGCACAGAGCAAAGCTTCCTGGGGGCGTCCGATGAGCCGCTTTTGTTGTTGCTGCCGCTTCGCTTTCGCACAGATAAAACATTGTTGCTGCCGCTTCGCTTTCGCACAGATAAAACATTGTTGCTGTCGCTACGTTAGCACTGCGCTTTCGCACAGAAAACATCCGCTTCGCTGCAGGGTCTCGGGCCAACAGATGTTTTTTGCGCGAAAGCGTAGCGGCAGCAGCACCGATGTTGGTCACGAAGGCGTTATCACAGGACGTGATGGTTTTAGCCTTCGTTCCCCTATCGCTAATCCCCAAGGAGTCGCCCAGCCTCCACTCCAATCAACTTATTTACATAGTAGACGTTTTAACAAAAGTCATCCACAATTTTTGGTGATGAACCTTTTTCTATATCAAGTTTAAAAAATCCCCACAAACTTGCTGTGGGGACTCTTTATTTTTGAATGATCAATTTCGCCAAGCCTCGAATTCAGTTCAATGCCTGACATAAAAACTCTACTTAAATTATAGAGTTGCTTGACCTGGACGCCAGTTTGCTGGGCAAAGACCACCAGTTTGTAAAGCTTGAAGTACACGTAAAGTTTCGTCTACATCACGGCCGATGTTGTTATCGAATACAGTTTGGTATTTTAATTCGCCTTCTGGGTTGATGATGAATAAGCCGCGTAGTGCGATACCTTCTTCTTCAATTAATACACCATAATCTTTTGAAATTTGGTGATTTGTATCTGCTGCTAATGGATATTTTAACTCACCAAGACCATTTTTAGTGCGGTCAGTGTTAATCCAAGCTAAGTGTGTGTGGATTGTATCAGTAGAAACACCGATTACTTCTGCATCTAAGTCTTCGAACTCATCGTAACGATCGCTCATTGCAGTGATTTCTGTTGGACATACGAAAGTGAAGTCCATTGGATAGAAGAATAAAACTGTCCATTTGTCTTGTGCTTTCATGTCTTCTAATGATACTTTGCCAAAAGATTTGTCTGGAAGTACTGCTTCCATTGTAAAGTTAGGTGCTTGTTTACCTACCATGCGTTCTGCCATAATAAATCCCTCCGATTAAATATGTAGTGTATATATTCCATCCGCACCAGCGAACTCGTCTTCTACGATAGCAGAGTAATCGTAGTTTTTCAAACAAGTAAGCTTCACTAAAGTACAAGTTTGAAATTATCTGACAAATTTTCGTCAATTTCCCAAGTGGAATGGCTACTACAGCCTATTTATTAGCTATTATTAACAATTTTATTCTAGAATCAACAAAATTTTTGTACGCGTCATTTATGTATAATTTCTAACAATTTTATCTACTTTTTTTCATAAAAAACAATTGCAAATTCGTCATTATTATGTATAATTGTAATGGTTTTAGTAAACTAAAAGTTTCGTTAAAGTAAACTTCATATTTCAAAAGTTTATGATTGCTAAACTTCTTCTAGGAGGGAAAAGATGCAAATAGGAGCAAAAATTAAAGCGCTTCGTTTAAAAAAAGGTCTTACCCAAGAGGAACTTGGAGAACGTACAGATTTAAGTAAGGGGTATATTTCACAATTAGAACGTGATCTTAATTCTCCTTCCATTGAAACGCTATTTTCAATATTAGAGGTTTTAGGGTCAACACCAAAGGAATTTTTCGATGATGAAGCACCTGAACAAAAGGTTGTATATACAGAAGAAGATCAATCCACTTATACGGACGAAGAAAAAAAATATGAAATCCAATGGCTTATTCCGACATCAAACGAAAAAGAGATGGAGCCAATATTCTTGACACTTGCTGCTGATGGCGAGTTCAAACAGTTTGAGCCATCGCTCTCAGAAACATTTATTTATGTTGTGAAAGGGCGCATTCGACTCGTTTTGGGGAATGAACAGTATATAGCAAGCGAAGGCAATGCTCTCTATTTTGATGCGGCAGATCATCACCAAATTTTTAACGCACATGCTGCAGAAACAAAAATTTTACTTGTCGCAACGGATTCATATTTATAGCTTAAGGAGGCGCATCTATGACAACGAATTCAATTATCCGCTTTGAAAATGTTTCAAAGTCCTATAATGACGGCACGGTCGTCTTAAAAAACATTAACTTGGAGCTAGAAAAAGGGAAATTCTACACATTACTAGGTCCTTCTGGTTGTGGTAAAACAACAATTTTACGTATTATTGCTGGTTTTACAGAACCGACAACAGGAGATATCTATTTTCACGATAAAAAAATCAACTTAGTGCCAGCAAATGAGCGCCAAGTAAACACAGTTTTTCAGGATTATGCACTGTTTCCTCATCTAGATGTTTTTGAAAATGTCGCATTTGGACTTCGCATTAAAAAACTTCCTGAAAGTGAAATTAAAGATCGTGTTGCTGAGGCATTAAAATTCGTAAACCTAGCAGGCTATGGTAATCGTGAAATTTCTGAGATGTCTGGTGGTCAACGTCAACGTGTTGCTATTGCTCGTGCGATTGTCAATGATCCTGAAGTAATTTTACTAGATGAGCCTCTTTCCGCATTAGATTTAAAGCTACGTACAGAAATGCAGTATGAGCTACGAGAATTACAGCAACGACTTGGGAAAACATTTGTGTTTGTTACACATGACCAAGAAGAAGCGCTTGCCATGAGTGATGAGATATTTGTCTTAAGCGAAGGTGAAATTCAACAATCAGGTACACCAGTAGATATTTATGATGAGCCAATTAACCGCTTCGTTGCTGATTTTATTGGAGAATCAAATATTGTTCCTGGCGTCATGATTGAAGATTTTAAAGTAGAATTTGCCGGTAAAGTTTTTGAATGTGTCGACCAAGGGATGAAGCCAAACGAAAAAATTGATATTGTCATTCGCCCAGAGGATTTAGAAATGACAACAATCGAAAAAGGCAAACTTGTTGTAAAAGTTGATACTCAATTGTTCCGCGGGGTGCATTATGAATTATCCACGTACGACAAAGAAGGAAATGAGTGGCTCGTGCATTCATTGAAAAAAGCTGAAGTAGGGACAGAAATTGGCTTAGACTTTGATCCAGAAGCCATTCATGTTATGCGTTTAAATGAGACAGAAGAAGAGTTCGATAAACGTTTAGAAGCGTATGGAGACGACGAAGATGCAAACTAAGACATCTAAATCAGCTTTATTTCCATATGTTTTATGGATTGCATTGTTTGTTATCGCCCCGATTGCACTTGTTGTTTACTATTCCCTACTAGATATACATGGCAATTTCACGCTCGATAACTATAAAGCGTTCTTTACTTCTGTTTATTTAAAAATGACATTAAGCTCATTCTGGTATGCGTTTTTAATTACGTTCTTTACATTACTTATTTCGTATCCAACAGCCTATTTTTTAACTAAAACAAAACATAAGCAGCTTTGGCTTTTACTAATTATTATTCCTTCTTGGATTAATCTTTTGTTAAAAACATATGCTTTTATCGGGATTTTCGGCTTGTACGGCCCGATCAATGCATTTATCAAAGTGTTTGGTTTTGATCCGAAGCAAATGTTATTTACTGACATTAGTTTTGTGTTTGTATCCGTTTATATTTTTATTCCATTTATGATTTTACCGATTTTCAACTCATTAGATCGTTTAAATCCAACTCTTGTCTACGCGGCACGTGATTTAGGAGCATCTGCCTTTACTACATTCCGTCGCGTTGTGTTGCCTCTAACAATGGACGGTGTAAAATCAGGTATTCAAGTTGTATTTATCCCTGCATTATCACTCTTCATGATTACTCGTTTAATTGCAGGAAACCGTGTCATTACACTTGGTACAGCTATTGAACAACAATTCCTTGTTACCCAAAACTGGGGAATGGGTTCAACAATTGCCGTTTTCTTAATTTTATTCATGGTAATTATTATGTTAATTACGGGGCAAAAGGATAAAGGAGGTCGCGTACGATGAAAAAACTATCAGCATCAGCAAAAGTGTATTTAGCGATTGTTTTTATCGTCTTGTATGCACCTATCTTCTATTTAATCTTTTATTCATTTAATAGTGGCGGATCAATGAATAATTTTGAGTCCTTTACGTTAGAACATTATAAAGCTGTCTTTGAGGATTCTCGTCTACTCGTTATTCTAATTAATACAGTGATTGTGGCATTACTTTCGGCATTGATCTCTACAATCATTGGGACGCTAGGAGCCATTGGCATTGTCACTGTTAAGAATTCAAGAATGCGTAATACATTACTTTCTTTAAACAATGTATTAATTGTTAGCCCAGACGTCATTATTGGTGCAAGCTTTTTAATTTTATTTACAATGATTGGTGTTAAACTAGGCTTTGCTTCTGTGTTATTAGCACATGTAGCATTTAGTGTTCCAATTGTTGTATTGATGGTCTTACCTAAACTGTTAGAAATGAATAAATCATTAATCGACGCTGCATTAGATTTAGGGGCGACGAAAAAAGATGTCATGATGCGTGTTATTTTACCGTATATTAAGCCTGGTATTTTTGCAGGGTTCTTCCTTGCCTTAACGTATTCTCTAGATGATTTCGCGGTAACGTTTTTCGTGACAGGTAACGGTTTCAGCACATTATCTGTTGAAATTTACTCTATGGCTCGCGCCGGCATTTCCTTAACTATTAATGCACTTTCTGGTTTAGTATTCTTTGTTACGGTGATCGTCGTAATTGGCTATTATTTCATCACAAGCCGCACTAGTAAAAGAACGGAGGGCCAACAATGAAGCAATTAATTCAAGCTACTATCGCTATACTTGTCGTTTCCGCCCTTTTATTTTACGCTGCTGATGCCTTGAGTGCTGGTGGTGGAAAAAGTGGGAAAAATACATTAACGATCTTTAACTGGGGAGAATATATTGATCCTGATTTGCTAAAGCAATTTGAAAAAGAAACAGGTATTCATGTCATTTACGAGACGTTTGATTCCAATGAAGCGATGATGACAAAAATTAAACAAGGTGGTACGGCTTACGATATTGCAATACCTTCTGAATATATGATTGAAAAAATGAAGGAAGAAAACTTACTTATTCCTTTAGATAAAACAAAAATCCCGAATATAAAAAATATCGATCCTTATTTTTTAGACTTACCATTTGATGAAGACAACACATATTCCGTACCATATTTCTGGGGCACAGTTGGCGTTGTCTATAATCCTAAGCTTGTTGGCAATCTGGACTTCTCATCTTGGGATGACTTATGGGACCCTTCGTTAAAACGTAAAGTCTTTTTAGTAGACGGCGCACGTGAGGTAATCGGTATGGGCTTAAACAATCTTGGTTACTCACTTAACACTTTAAATGACCATGAGCTACGTGAAGCTACTGATAAACTCATTACGTTAGCACCAAATGTCAAAGCCATTATCGGGGATGAAATTACACCGCTAATGATTAAAAATGAAGCAGTTGTGGCACTCACTTGGTCTGGTCAAGCAGCTGACATGATGTCCGAGAACGAAGAGCTAAACTTTGCTGTACCAGAAGAAGGTTCGAACTTATGGTTTGATAATATGGTCATTCCAAAAACTTCGAAAAATATAGATGGTGCACATGCCTTCATTAACTTTATGCTGAAAGCCGAAACAGGCGCTAAAAATGCTGATTTCGTAGGCTACTCTACTCCAAATATTGCAGCAATGAAATTAATGGATCCGGAAGTTGTATCTGATGAGCGTTTCTATCCTTCTGAAGAACAACGTAAAACATTAGAAGTTTATAAAAACTTAGGCCCTGATTATTTAGGTAAATACAATGAACTGTTTTTAGAATTTAAAATGAGTATTCGATAACCTCTATCAATTATGCCTCGGCATAATTGCGTCAGGAATCGACTTTGTGCTTAGGCCTGCACGAGGGCCGACACGATGTCGGTCATTTCGGTAATGCCACAGGACGTGGCGTTTTTACCGATGCAAGTCAGTGTTAAAGCTGTTCTCACGTTACTAACGTCGAGAACAGCTTTTTGCTAGTTTAGATGAGAATAAATGCCCGACAGTTTTGCCGAAAAGTTCGCTATTCCCCCATCAGTGTTTGCTTCAAGGCTTGGCAGTCAGTTGACTTTGAACGGTCAGGAAACTACAAATACCTTCCAAGGCTAAAGCAGTGAGGGTGATCAGTAGCCAATTCCCTTATTTCAGACTTCTAGTCAATAGCAAAGGTACAAGCCTTGTGGTAGACTGTAGTATATTTGATTAAAGAAGGGGGTATTCGATGACCCAGCAGAAGTCCAATAAGGCGGCTTTGTATATTTTAATGTTTAATATGTTTATCGCAATGGGGAGTATTGGAATTATTATTCCTGTTATGCCTGAGTATTTAAAACTATTTGGTGCCGCCGGACAAATTCTTGGCATGTTGATTGCAACGTTCGCCTTGGCTCAATTCGTATTTTCTCCAATTGCTGGGAATCTTTCGGATCAATATGGACGGAAAAATCTCATTATTTTCGGTCTTATAGTTACAGGACTTGCCCAAATTGGTTTCGGGCTTTCTACAGATGTGTGGATGCTCTTCTTGGCACGCTTTTTAGGTGGCGTTGGCTCTGCATTTGTTGCCCCACCTATCATGGCTTTTGTGGCAGATGTTACAACGTATGAAGAACGTGGTAAAGGAATGGGCATGCTAGGTGCATCAATGTCTCTAGGCTTTATGATTGGACCAGGTATCGGTGGATTCCTATCAAAAGTTAGTTTACATTTCCCATTCTATACTGCTGGAGTTGCAGCGATCTTAGCAGCTATTTTATCGTTGTTTTTATTACCTTCCAAGAAACCAAATACAGCGCAAAAAATGCAGAAGCAAGACAACCTTGCAAAGCAAATGGTTCGTTCAGTTCAAATGCCTTACTTTGTAATGCTCGTTATCATGCTTGTATTCTCATTCGGAATTGCTAACTTCCAAACAACATTATCGTTATTTGTTACAGAAAAGTTCAATTACACACCTACTGATATCGCTATTATCTTAGTTGTAGGTGGTGCTTTTGGTGTTGTTGTACAAATGTTTGTGATTACACCACTGTTTAATCGCTTCGGCGAAATGAAAGTAGTGTTAGTCAATTTATTTATTGCCGCCGTATCAATTTTCTTAATTTTGTTTGTGTCTGGCTTTGCGCTTATTTTAGTTGTAGCGACAATCTTCTCTACAGCTACGACATTGATTCGCCCAGCTGTCAACACATTGATTTCGAAGCTTGCTGAGACGGAACAAGGCTTTGCGGCTGGTCTGAACAATGCATATATGAGCCTTGGTAATATGATTGGTCCTGCATTAGCAGGTATATTATTCGATTGGAATATGAACAGTCCTTATATTTTCGGAGCTATTATTTTAATGGCTTGCTTCTTCCTTGCCCTTATTTGGACGATGAAAAAAGCACCACACCTGTTGCATCCTGATACAAAATAGGCAGAAAAATCATTGACTATTTTTGGTAGAATGCTACATTATTATGTAATAAGATAGAATTAAATTAAATTTTTTTATTACCACTAGGGGAGTCTTTAAAAGGCTGAGACGTATATTATCATATACGGACCCTTTGAACCTGATCTAGTTCACACTAGCGGAGGGAAGTGGCGACACTTGCTTTTTAATATGTAAATGCAAGGCCGCTTCCTATTGTTTTTTAGGAAGCGGCTTTTTTTGTAAGTTTACTTTAAGAATGCTCGCCAATCTAGCAACATTATTTCCAAGGTTACTGGTGGGACTCATGGTTTTAGCGGCGATGTTCTCTTGGTTACCGGCGCATCTCGCGGTTTTAGCGGCGCCATTCTCTTGATTACCGGCGCAACTCGCGGTTTTAGCGGCGCCATTCTCTTGATTACCGGCGCAACTCGCGGTTTTAGCGGCGCTGTTCTCTTGGTTACCGGCGCATCTCGCGGTTTTAGCGGCGCTGTTCTCGGTTTTACCGGCTCAACTCACAGTTTTAGCGGCGCTGTTCTCGGTTTTACCGGCGGGACTTCAAATTTACTGGTATTAACAATTAAATTCATATTTCAAAGGAGTAGAAATTATGTCAATCCGAAAATTAACAATCATGGCCTTATTAGTAGCAATTGCCGTAGCAGGTTCTACCTTCGTTTCAATACCAACTGGAATTGCGCGTGCCTATCCAGTACAGCATGCCATTAATGTTATTGGCGCTATCATTCTTGGACCAGTGCCAACCGTTATGGTCGCCTTTATCACAGCAATTATTCGTATTTTAACAGGCACAGGTTCATTATTAGCTATACCTGGCAGCGTCATTGGTGCTTTGTGTGCAGCTCTTGCCTATAAATACAGCGGCAAGATGTGGCTAGCTGGTGTCGGTGAAATATTCGGGACAGGAATTATTGCCTCACTCATTGCAGTGCCCTACGCACATTTATTAATGGGGACATCCGTGGCAGCATTATTTTTTATGCCAGCCTTTCTAACATCAAGTACGATTGGTGCTATCTTAGGCCTTGTCGTAGCTAGCAATTTGCGTAAGACTATATTTGTAACTAACCTTAACACTCTGCTTAAATAATATTTATGGCAATTTAAAAACGTTACTTCCTTAATGGCAATTAATTAAGAAAGTAACGTTTTAATTCAACTAAATTCACCCATACTTTAGCGGCAATCCCATTTCATGAGCAATTAATAAAAAGTCTTTTTTACTTATTTCAAAATGACCAAATCTGAATTTATAACCATATTTCGATTTATCTTCTACAAATTCTAAATAATCTAAGATCCTTTTTATTGGAACAGACTTTGCATCTTTATAAAAGTCTATATCTCTTCTAAAAGGAATAAAATTTTCTGTCATTTGGAACTCGTATATTCGCTCGTCTTTTATTCTTCCAATTGCGGTAAAGGCTCTTACAGGTTCATTACCATCTAAACTGTTTTTAGGAGAATAATATATAATCCAGTCTCCTTTTTTCATTCGTTTCAAAGGTCTTTCTTTACCATGGCACAACTGGCCGAATCCTCCCTCAACCCCTTTTTGCACATGATTAAGAGATACCACGCCAATCCAATATTTCGGTTCTCTTTCAGTCGTAGGATATAGTGACATAGCTTCCACCTCCTTTTATTTTGGCGAACGATTTTCATATACTTTTTTCAATATGTGTTTCAATTGCTCTTGTTCTTCCAATAAAAGTACGTCTAAAACATCATTCTCAGAAATTGAAAGGATCTTCAATAATTCTTCTGCCACATTTTCTCCCTGTTCTGTAAGGCATATTAGATTCTCTCTTCTATTTTCTTGATTTTTCTCTCTATAAACATATTTTCTTTCTTCTAGATCATCGATAAAAAAGCGGACACTGTTTTTATCTATTTTTAAAATCTGCCCTATTTGAATTTGGCTAAGTTTTTTTTCTTTTACAAGAATCATTATTCCAACTTCTCTGGATTTCAATTGATATTTTTCGCTAATATATGTCTCGAGATTTTCCTCTAGAGCCTCCGCTAACTTAAAACTTAGAAAACCAAAAGAATTCATAATATTGGTCATGTTAACTCCTCCAAAATATATAATAGTATTTAAAAATAATAGTAATATTTTATTACTATTATTAATTATTACATTAAATCCCATTAATAACAAGATTAATTTCGCTTTTCATGATTTTACAAGCAAAAAAAACGACAGCTCATTGCTAAAAAAAGCAACGAACCATCGTTTTAAATTATTAAGGTCGTTTTTTCATGCCCTTTAATAGCTGGGCAACGTTTGTGTCTTCTGCCTGTATTGTTTTTTCTTCTACAGTCTGCTCTTTCTTCCTTGGCCTTGTTAGGAAGCTCCATCCAAAGCGTCGAATGGTAATATCGATGAAGAATAGTAGCATACCTGCTAATAGAAGCCATGTTGCAATATTTTGACGTTCCGCACCTTTTTTACTAAACTCACGGAATACTTCGTTTGGCTCTTTCAAAATGGAGCCGCCTGTTTGCTTCGTCAATTCTTCTACTAGCTTATCATTCACTGGACGTAATTCATATTCAGCACTATAAGGAACACTTAAGCCAGCCTGGTAAATAGTCTTTTCTTCATCTGCAATACGGAAGAAAATCAGACCTGGTTCTGCTTGTACGACTGCTCGAACTTGTGATGCTGAAATTGTTTCAAGCTGTGTTTCAAGTTCTTCACCAGCTTCATTAACAGCAACAATATCTAAAAACGCCGCTTCATTTGTTGGATCCGTGATAACAAACGAGCCGTCTGACTCAAGGCGAACATCATAGGCAACATCGTTATAGCTTGGTAGCATTTGTGAAATAAGCGTTTGCCAAAATGTGCCCCAATTCTGCCATCTTGCCCAGTCTCCTGTCCATTTTCCTGTCGAATCAGAAGTAAAGGCAAATGTTTTGCCAAGACCATATTGCCACTGTGCTAGCACTGGATCTTCCTTCTCACTTTCCGCAATAACAGTAGCTCCCTGTTTTGCTGTCGTACCAATATAAGCATTCATTTGAGGTACACCATTCGTAAATAACGTATTCCATCCAGATGCATTAAATATAGTTGGATAGAATGGGTTATCCTCAATATATGTGCGTGAAATCATTGCCGTTTCACGAGATAAAATAGATGGAATCGTTTGCTCATCAACAACATCGTAGAAACGTCCACTTCCCATCTCACTAAGTGCTTCCAGTAAATTTGCATCTGCATCCTGACCAATTGCCACCGTCGATAGCGTAATGCCTTTCTCTTTGCCTTCTGCAATTAAATCCTCATAATTCCCCGACTGTGACTGACCATCCGTTAAGAGAATAATATGCTTACGTTGCAGCTTTAAATCAGCTAGGTTTTCATAGGCTTTAGCAAGTGATCCATATATTTCTGTACCACCACCTGGCGTTACAGCTAAAATCGTGTCCACAGCTTCTTCCTTTTTGCCAAGTGGTCCTGTCTCAATAATTTCCCAAGGTCGGTCATCAAAAGCAATAAACCCGAGCGTATCCTCATCTCGTAGCATTTCGACTGAGCGAGCGGCCGCCTCCTTAGCAAGCTCTAACTTCGCTCCAGACATACTTCCTGAGCGATCAAGTACAATCACAAGCCCTAATGACGGTAATTGCTCCTTACCTTTAATCTCCATTTCCACAGGTAGCAAAGTTTCGATTGGCGTTTTAAAATAGCCGCCCAAGCCAAAGCTATTTTCACCACCGACCATTGTAAAGCCGACACCAAAGTTTTTTACCGCTTGTTCAATGACATTCATTTTCGCCTCGCCTACTAAATGCCCTGGCACATTATCAAAAATGATGGCATTGTATTGTAAATAACTAGAAAGTTCATTTGGCAAACTTTTAGCATCTACAACATCATAGTCGATTGATTGGTTGCCAAGTGCTGCAGCGATTGGTGAAGCTGTGTCATAACCATTGACAATTAATAAATGTGGTTCACTTTGCACCATCGTGACACTTGTTAATTTATTATTTTCAAAAATCGCATCTTGATCAACTTGAACCATTGCCTCATATTTCACAAGTCCTTCTGCAGTTGCCGCATGTTTATACGTAAACACATTGGAACCTTCCGCAAGCTCCACTGCCTCACGATGAATAAGCTCATCATTTTCGTATAATAATAGCTCACCTTGCCCCGCCGCAGTAGCATTAATTTCAGTGACTAACTGCTGCTGCTCACCTACATAAGAAACTTGTGGGGTTACAAAACTTTTAAGTGATACATCGTTCATAACAGATTTATTAAACGGCACTACATCGACACTTATATTTGACCCTTTGAACTTTGATGCAAACTCTAGGGCATCTCCTTTTGTTTCATTACCATCAGTTAAGAGTACAAGTCGTGTTGCCTTTTTCGGATCTACTATACCCGAAGCGAGCTGCAGACTTTGTTCAATATTTGTTTGATCGGTCGCCTTTATGGCTGTAAACTTCGGCACTTCCTTTAAAGAATTAGATAAAATGGCTTCTGTTTGCAGTGTCGATGAAAAAGAATAAATCCCTGCAAGTTGTTCATCTTTTTTCGACTGCAAACTTTCGTCTATAAATTGAACCATTTCATCTTCTGTACCATTCATCGAAGCAGAACGGTCAACTAAATATACGATTTGTTCTTCCTTTACAGGTAATAAAATATAAGGTCCAGCAAGCGCAAAGACTAAGCAGAATATCGCCACAATACGAATACCTAGTACGACAATATGACTCTTTTTGAGTCGCTGACGCTCACGCCAATAGGTCCATCCAAAATACATAAGCAATGGAAGTAAAAGCAACAATACTAATGGCATATCAATTCGTAAATCCACGACGTCGTTGCACCTCCCACTCTAAAACAAGTAATACTAAAATAATAAGGATAAGCCAAGGCACCAACGAAGTTTTCGATATTTCTTCCTTACCATTGTCCTGAAGCTCTCCAAGCGTATAGCTTGTCCCTTTTTCAATGACACGTTCTTGAGCTTGAAGCTGTACGATGAAGCGCTTTTCTTCATTATTTGAGCGTGCGGTATAGATTCCCGGCTTTATTGGAGCTGTTAATAAACCATTTGTAATAGACGATAAAAACTCATCATCCTGCGAATAAACACTCCAATCACCTTGCGCTAAAGCAACTGCTCGTTGCTCATTTGGTGCAAAAATACCGAGTGAACCAATTGATTCTGAAAGCTGCTGTTCAGCACTCCATAAAAATAATGGGAAAGAGGGATGTAGCGGCCAATCTGTATCAGCAATATCCGCTAAAATAACAATATCTCCTTCTGGTGAACGTTGTATAAATGGCTGATCACCCACTGATGCAATCGTTTTATAGCCATCGAATCCTGGATATACAGCACTAATATAAATATCTTTTAGCTCACTAAAAGCAAACAATGCATCACTTGTTATTGTTACTTCTCCGTTTGCTTCAACCTTTTTAACATCATCACGTCCAAATAATACAATCGGCTTATCCATCTTTTCGAGTAGCGCCGTTTGATTTGTCACAACTGTGGCATCTTGATTGTCCGCTACTTGTAAAGACGGAACAATTTTCACACCGCTATTAATCGTTTGAAAACCTTTTTGAATGAGTTGATGCATACTTTGATCGACAACTACTTTTGAAGTGGCTGTTTGTAGCAATACAGTTTGTGAATTATCGACTACGTAATCATCATTAGCAGTTATCTTGGCAGTTAAAGTATTTTCTAATGGTAAGTCTTTAAATGTTTTCGTTACAGCTTCATTCGGTGGTAATGTAACACTTTCTGTAGTTATCTCATTCCCCTTCACAGTCTGTAGGGAAAGTGTCACCTTTTGCTCTCGATCAGTATCATTTTGTAACTGCACAAGCGCCATCGTAGATTGACCATCTGTAGTAGCAGCAAACCGTGTAATTGCGATATTTGTTAAATCCTTAGCAGACCCTTTTACTAACCACTTCACCGTATCCTTTTCCATCGGTAAATGCTTTTTATCAAGTGCATCTGTAAAAACGTAAATAGATGTTGGTGTATCACCAACAAAAGCCTGTGCCACATCAAGAGCCTTATTCATCTGATCCGTTTCATAGGTTACTTGCAACTCTTGAATAGCTTTTTCAATAACTTTGGTATTCGTTTCTTGCTGTAAAATAGCTTTCGGTGTATTCCCTGTTGTGATGAGCGTTACAGGTCTTCCATCAAGCTGATTGACCAAAGAGAGCATTTCCTTCTTATGTGTGTCAAATGTTGACTGCTCTGTCCCCGCTAGCATCGTAGCAGACGTGTCCACAATGAAAATCGTTTGTGCTCCAGCAATGGTTGATTTTTTCACATAAGGATTCATTAGTGCAAGTACAAGTAAAATCAGTGCAAGCAGTTGCAAATAAAGCAGTGCATTTTTTTGTAAATGCTTTAAGTATGGTGATACACGTGTTTCTTGCATAATTTCCGACCAAAATAATGTCGAGGACACAGTTTGATCGGTATATTTTTTTCGAAAGAAATAATATAGTAGGACAATGACCGGGATGATGGCCGTCCAGCTAAAAAGTATTTGACTAAAGCCCAATACGGCTCACCTCACCTAATCCAATGTGCTTTTAATAATTGTTGAAAGATGGCATGCTGCAATCCATCTTCTACTTTAAGCTGTAATTTTCGAACACCGAAGCGCCGACAGATCGCCTCAAATTCCTCTTCATGTAATAAACGTCTTGCCAGGTATGTGTCCAGAACCTTTGAAGACATCGTAACATTCACATCTCTGCCAGTTTCACGATCGAGTAAGCGTACATCCCCAGTATATTCGGGTGATATTTCTTCCTGCGTAGCAATTTGCAAAATGCGCACATCCCCAGCAAATCGTGGTAGCCTTTTCAAGAGTTGCTCCCACTCCTCAATCGGCTCAAGCCCATCAGTGATAATAAATAGCACTGTACTATCCTTAGGCAATACTTTTAAAGCACCCTGTGCGAAGCTACTTGTATAAGCCGCTTCCTCAATCTCTGTTACCACCTGTAAAAAGGCACGACGATACATAGCACCTTTACGGCGAAATGGTGGCTTGACGTCATCCTGTATAAAAGAAAACGATAAACGATCATCGCGACCAAGCACCATTAGGCCAAGTGAGGCAACAATTTGCCGGGCGAAAGTCCATTTCGTTTGTTCACCCATAGATTTAGTCGTGTCTAGCAGAATGTGTACACGCATCTCTTGTTCATCTAAAAAACGTTTAATGAAGTACTTATCCGTTCTTGCAAAGACGTTCCAATCGACCTGACGCACATCATCACCTAAATGATATTCTCGGAAATCTGAGAAATCGAGCGATGCCCCGAAGCGTTGCGAACGGTGCGAGCCCTTATGCTGCCCACGTAATTTGGAGGCCGTCGCCACTTGGAAGCGACTGATTTTCGCTAACCAATCCTCGGGCAATAATAATTTTTGCGTCACCTGCTAACACCTTGTTGTACCTTATCTAAAATTACGTCAATCACATCGTCTGCTGTTTTACCTGAAGCCTCCCCTTCATAATTCAGCAGCATACGATGGCGTAATACTGGCTTTGCAACAGATTTAATATCTGCTACTGAAACGTGGAAACGACCATTCATAAGCGCTCTTGCCTTCGCTAATTTGATTAAACTTTGTAAACCTCGAGGACCGCTACCATACATGGCATACTGTTTAACCTCGTCAATTGCATCGTCTCTATCAGGATGTGTAGCCACAACTAGATCTGTCGCAAATTCAAGCATTTCATCAGCAACAAGTATTTCCTTTACCATTTGCTGTGCTTCAATAAGTGTGTCCGTATTCATCATCTTTTGTAAATCAATTTCCATAGCACCTGTTGTACGCTTCATAATCTCCATTAGCTCACTTTTCTCCGGGTATGGTACAAGAATTTTACATAGAAAGCGGTCCATTTGTGCCTCTGGTAATGGGTACGTCCCTTCCATCTCAATCGGATTTTGTGTCGCTAACACGAAGAATGGTCTTGCCATCTTCTTTGTATCTCCCAAGATTGTTACCGTTTTTTCGCCCATAGCTTCAAGCAGTGCACTTTGTGTTTTTGGCGTTGCTCGGTTAATCTCATCCGCTAATACCATTTGGCTAAAAATCGGACCTGGCTGGAACGAAAACTGTTGTTTGCCATCTGGTGTGCGCTCAATCATACTTGTCCCCGTAATATCCGCCGGCATTAAGTCTGGCGTAAATTGAATGCGCGAAAATGATAAATCTAGTACTTCAGAAATTGTACGAATTAACATCGTTTTCCCTAAACCCGGCAAGCCCTCTAATAATGCGTGCCCATCAGCAAGGACGGCGTACAATGTATAATCAATTGCTTCCTCTTGCCCAACGATAAAGCGATGAATTTCTTCCTTTACTTGTTGTAATTTCGTACTCATTTCAACATACTGTTGCTCTGTAAATGCCATTCCTTTTCCTCCTATTGCGACTCAATTGACGTGAAATAAGATTGCACGACATTTTGTAAATCCTTCGGTAATTGTAAACGCTCTGAGCTTTCTAAATAACTATCTTTATAGGAGCCTATAACTTCCTCATAGGGGCGGATAGAACCTTTAGTAATGGGACCATTTCCTTGTTGTTCCGAAATATTTGAGCCATCTCCTAATGCTCCGCCATCAACGGAAGTCTGACTAGAACCACCAATTCTATTTGGTGTCGTTAATAAATCGCGGCCGCCTTGACCTTTGCCTGTACCTTTGCCATTTCCTTGTCCTTGTCCTTGTCCTTGTCCTTGTCCTTGTCCTTGCCCCTGACCTTGTCCTTGTCCTTGTTGATTGCTTTGATTCGATCCTTGTCCCTGCCCTTTACCACTAGCCTGTTGGGAACCATTTTGGGAATTATTTTGTCCTTGCTGTCCTGTTTGAGCTTGCTGATTGCTTTGCGATGAATTCCCCGATGAATTTTGATTTGAATTTGTATTCGTATTGTTTTGCTGATTGTTTTTTGCACCATTGGCACTGGCAATAGCATTTTGTAGTGTATTACTTGCGGGCTTTCCAAGCTTGCTCATAGCTGTTTGAGTAGCATTTGCATTTTGTGTTAGCTCCTGTTGCATTTGGGCAAGCTCCTTTAATTGCTCCGCTTCTTCCTTCGATAAGCCTGTCTCTTCACTAGCACCATCCTTACTAGCAGTTTGCTTATCTTTTAATTGCTGTTCCTTTAAGGCAAGCTCCTTTTGCTTTTTCACAACTTCGCGTAATGCCTCTTCAGCTGTTTCTGCCTCTTTTAACGTATTTTGCAATTCCTTTAAATGCTCTTTCACTTCTTTTGTTTCTGCTTTTTTCTCTAATTTAGCAACTTCCTTCTTTATGTCTTCAATAACAGCTTTTTCTTTTTCCACCTCAATAGCTTCAATTTGTGTAGCTGCTGGAAACATATAAAGTATTGCTGATACAACAGCTGTTACAAATAGACCGACCAACGCCTTTGGCTGCAACAAATTTTTCTTTCGAGCCTTAAAATTAGTAAACGCATATTCGACGCTTTGTATCGCTTTATTTAACAAAGATTGAACAAGTGGGTCCTTATCGTCCTCAAACGATAAGGCTGTCACTAGTTCATTGTGAGAAAAATAATCATCCAGTGTATGCAACGCTTCCTTTTCTTTTACACGCTTCCACCACATAAAAAGTACCGTTGCTAGTATGACAGCGATAAAGGCAACAAGAGCTGTTTGGCGATAATACGGCCATACAAACAATCTAGAGACGAGGACAAGTGAAGCACTCGAAAGCAATGCCAAAAACAAGCCGTACTGTGCAATTGGAATGCTTCTTTCTATCGTTAAACTCGTCTTTGCACGTTGAATATATTTTCGTAATTGCTTACGACGCCCCATAAAATTTCCTCCTCATCGGTTACTTTTCATATTGGCACGTAATTTTTTAATGGCAATTGTTAAACAAAGAACAATAATTAATGAATAAGCTATTAAATACGTAATCCATACAGGTAATTCTACTCCCGAAAATCTCACTAATTCGTCTCCTAATTCTGGCGAAATCAGCGTAAGCATTAATGCACCTGGGTTAATAGAAGCCCAGAAATATGACATAAAGGAAGTGCCACTAATGTTATTGCCCATCTGGTGGAAGGCCATCGTTAAAAAGAAGAAAAATGCCGTAATACCACCTAAAAAGATGATCGATCCGTACGTAGAAATCATTGCGACAATTGTGCGCTTTGTAATAGTTGAAAACATCACACCAATACTACCAATTGCTACAACTGTTAATAAGTAAAATAAAAATATTGAAATTAATTGGGACGGCGATACACCACCAAATAAAAATACTAAGCTATATAATGGCAGCCCAGCGATTAGCATTAATACTAAAAATGCTACCGAAGATAATAATTTTCCAATTATAATCTGTGTAGAGCTTTGTGTTGTTGTTAGTAAAATATTTAATGTTTGCTTTTCCCTTTCGCTACTTATTGCACCAGCCGTTAAGCTTGGTGTAATAAAAAGGACAAGAGCCATTTGTAATATTGTTAATACCGCAAACATCATGAAGCTTGTATCTGGTCTAAAGAATCCCTTGCCTGTGAATTCAGTTGTTAATAGTAAAAACCCTGCGATGAATAGACAAATAACCGCTAAATAAAACATTAAACCTGAAAAGCTTTTAAAAGAACGGAAGCGTAACTTCAATTCTTTTACGAGTACCGGATTGTAAAATTGTTCCATCATTGATTGTCCGCTCCCTTCGTAATGGCCATAAAGACATCCTCTAAATCTTTTTCCTCTTCACTTAATGCATAAATAGATAAATTTGCAAGTATCGCTTTCTTCAATAGCGCCACCTGATCAGCATTTGTTCCACGATAATTAAAGGCTATTTCTAAGCGATTATCCATCAAATCTATAGAAGATATTAGTGGATCTTCCTCTAAGAATGCACGCACCTCGTTTAACTGATCTGTTACCTTTATCACAATACGTTTTTCCCCCTGTAGCTGTGCTTGAATGGAAGCTACGTTGCCATGAGCGATTAATTTACCATTATCAATCACACCGATTTCATCACACATTTCTGCAAGCTCAGGCAAAATGTGCGAGGAGATTAAAATCGTTTTACCCATGGATTTTAAATTTCGTAAAATATCACGCATTTCTACACGTGCACGTGGGTCTAAACCTGATGCAGGCTCATCTAAAATCAATACTTTTGGATCATGGATAAGGGCACGAGCTAAACAGAGGCGCTGCTTCATTCCACGTGACAGTAAATCTACATAGTCATAACGTTTATGCGTTAAATTCACAAGCTCTAGTAATTGAGGAATCAATACTTTACGATCAGCCGCACCAATGCCATAACTTGCACCATAAAAATCTAAATATTCATCTACTTTTAACTGATCATATACACCAAAGAAATCGGGCATATAACCAATTTGCTTACGTACTTCTTTTGGTTCTTTAATAACGCTTTTTCCATTAATAAGCGCATCACCAGAGGTTGGAGACAGTAGAGTTGCTAATATTGAAAATGTAGTCGATTTACCAGCCCCATTAGCACCTACAAAACCAAATACAACCCCTTCCTTCAATGATAGATTTAATTGATCTAGTGCTGTAAAGGAGCCATATCTTTTTGTTAAATCACGAATTTCAATCATTATTTCGCCACTCCCTTCAGCTCTACATCTGGTAATTTTGTTGGCTCACCTGTTTGATCTGGTCCGAATTTAATTTCAATAAGTAACTCATCATTTTCATTGAAATATTTTGTAATGTTATCTGTAAACACTTGTTTTGTATCTACCAATGGCTCATATTTTTTCGTTTCGTTATTCCAAATCGATAGCTCCATACGGTTAACATCCTTATTTGAAATTGTCAGTTCGTTTAATGTTTGAACTGACTGCTTAAAATTATCTGGCAATGCAATTGATACTTCATATAAACCGTCAGACAAGGACCAATTGTTTAACTGCTCATCAATTATTTCGAAATGCGAATTAGGAGATAGTGGGTTTAGTGAATACGTAAAATTGTTACGTTTCATCGTAAACGGACCTGTTAGTTCTACTTTGCCGTCAAATGGCTGAACAAAATATGAAATAGGTGACATATTGGCACTTGTATCTAGCTCAACCTTAGCAATTGCTTGGTCTGCCCAAGCAGTAATAACAGGTTTCTTTTCATTTTCTACAAGCGGTAGTGCCAAAGTTTTCATACGCTCGATACGTTGAGGGTCCACTTCTTCCTTCTTCGATGGATAATTATAATTGTAATTAGTAAACGTTGATGGCTTTTGAAGAACTGTTGCTATTAGCTCCTTGTCGACTTTAAGTATTCCATTCGCTTCAATGTCGCCAAGTTGAACTTCTTTAATGCCAGAGATTAACGTGACATCCTTTAGGGCAAACGGGAAATTGTTCTTAATTGTCCCAGTTAGCCTTTCATTTTTTAACGTAATATCGATATCCATCTTGCCAATATTTTGTGGCGCTGTCTTCCCAGCAAAGGATTGCACAGACCAATAGCTTAAATCACGTAGCGTTAACGTCGATCCATTTGCATTTTCTTTAATATAGGATGACTCATGTAAATCTCCTATTGTCCCTGAGAAGTTATTGTTACTTCGCAAAGCAATTGCACTAGTATCCTTATCTGTATTCACAACAAAATCACCGCTACGGTTTGTTAAAATAGACTCAACATAATAACCATTTAAGCTACTATCGTCATTTATTTTATAAAAGGCCGATTGCTGTATTTGCGGTTGTACAATTCTATCTTTAGCACCAAAAATAAATAGAACAATAGATAGCACAACTGATATTGCAGGAATAATCCACCACGCATGTTCACGCTTGTCTATTTTCTTTAAGATAAAATACAAAATAGGCCCGATGATTAAAATATATAAAATGATAACAATGAGCATATAACTAACAGATACTTCAAATGAAGGGAATAATTCATTTACATTACGAAGTTCATACGAAATTTGATCCATCATTGGCTGGCCATTTGCCATCATCCCCTGTTGCGAAAAGCTTTGAATATTCAGTATTTTTGAGATTAATGCTGCGTAGCCCTCCATAGATGCAAGTGGTTGATCCCCTAAAGAAAAGGCTGTTTGAATAATTTCCCCGCGGCCCACTTTTTTCTTAGACGCTAGTATTGTATTGTCATCTCTTAATACAGAAATACTTCCTTGGTTTTCAGTTGCTGTATAAACTGAAATTGGTTGTGTAAAAATTCCACCGCCTGCTAATTTCGATAGACTATCTGCAGAAACGGATGTCATTTGCTGAGATAATGCAAGTGGTAAATAATCTTTGAAAATACCTGCTGTTGTATTTACTTGATCAGCAGCTCCCAACAATAATGTTCCGCCATCCTGCACCCATTTTAGTAAAGACTCTTGTTGCTTTTGCGATAAATCAGCAATAGCAATTTCATCAATGGCTATAACATCCGCCATTGCGTATCCTTGAGCATCCTCTGGTAATGTATAATCCTTGATTTGATTTAAATTGAAAACTTCAACATTACTTTGAGGAGCAGATTGAGATAAACGCAAAAATGCTGATAAACGATCACTTTTATCCGTTAATGTATAGA
This sequence comes from Lysinibacillus sp. TE18511, assembly GCF_054062295.1. NCBI lineage: Bacteria > Bacillati > Bacillota > Bacilli > Caryophanales > Bacillaceae > Lysinibacillus > Lysinibacillus sp. TE18511. Next base: position 166,878 of record NZ_JBSSFD010000003.1, on the reverse strand, counting down.
TAAAAACGGATGAAGGATCTAAAAAATTACCTTGCAGCTGCTTTGTTCCTTTATAAGCAACCTTTTTCCCTTGTTCGATGCTTCCTTCATAAAATGCAAACACATCTGCATTCGAATAATTATAGTCAGCTAAACCATCGAGATAAAAATCAAATGTCTTTTCTTCTCCTGCCGCTATATCGATTGGAAGCACTCGTGCTGATGCAGCCTCATAGGAACCTGAAGCATTAATGACCATATCTCCAGAAAAATCTGCACCATTATTTTTTACTGTTACTTGCAGTGGCACAACGGATTGGTATTTAGCTTTACCATTAATCCCTACCTTAGCTTGTACCTCTATAGTAGCCGCTGCACTTGCTTGCTCTACTGGTAGAATAAAGCTAATAACAAGTATGCATAATAGTATGAGTGCCGTTATATTCGTTTTTTTCAAAAGCTCAACCCCTTTTTTTGTAAATTAATCGTATAATTAATTATACGATTAATATTGCATTTTGTTCCATTTCTTATGACATCTTCATGAATATTCATAAACTCTTAAGAATTAGCAGATTACTAAAGTGTGGGGTTGATCTCCGTTCCGATTGGCCGCTTTTCTAGGGGAGCCCCAATCCGGCGGTATAAAAAAGCAGTCCCTAGTGAATCACTTGGGACTGCTTTCATGTTATTCTTATTTCGTATAATCAAACAAACATCGCGCATGGTCTTGCACAACTTCTACAAAAGCCTCTACTTGTCGTAATTCAAATGAGGATTCATAGCCTATTAACCAAGTATCACGAGTCAAACCAAATTCTTTTTCATTATTAGTAAGCGCTATTTTATTAATACCATCATGGTCATTTAAAGTGATTGAAGGTAAAATAGCATAACCGATACCGTCCAATGCCATTTGCTTACAAATTTCAATCTGATCTACTAAAATTTGTTTACTCGGATTTGAAGCGAAATGCTGCTGCCACCATTGTTGAATTTCCTGATAATAGTTAGAATCACTTTTAAATTGAATAAAAGGTCGTTCTGTCGTGAGTACATCTTCAATCGTTTTTAGCTCTTTATCTACTAAATAAAGGGTGTCACGAAACAGGTGAATCTTTTCCCCTTTCCAATCAACTTGCCCACGTACAATTCCTACATGAGCCTCTCCCTCATACAGTGCTTTTACAATTTCAGAGCTCCAGCCGGTCATTAGAGAAATTTTTGCCTCAGGATATTTTGATACAAAATCCTTTAAAATTTTCGGAAGCCAATTTTGACCAACAATGGAAGCACAAGCAATTTTCAATGTCCCATTAACTTTCGTCGTTAATGATTGGATCGTTTCAAAAATCTCTTCTTTTTTGCTCAGCATTTCAGTTGCATAGGCAATAACTTGCTCTCCAGCAGGTGTCGCTGTCAGTCCTTTTTGAGAACGAATAAATAACTGTGCACCCCAGTCTTTTTCAATCGTTTGCAACCGTTGAGAAAGCGCGGGTTGAGATAAAAATAGACGTTCTGCTGCTTTTCTCATATTGCGTTCCTCAGCAAGTACTTTTAAAATTTCTGCCTCTGTTGCCATCAATCAGTAAACCTCCGTTACAAGCAAAGAGGACCTCATGATTTTCATCTGAGTCCCCTCTTAAACTACTACTCTTTTTGATAAATATATTTTTTCAATTGCTTTAAAATAACACGTCTCGTTAAAATCCCAGCAAATGTTCCTTCTTCATCCACAACGCATAAAAAGGCGTGGTTAATCACTAAATCGAGAGCCCGCTGAAAAGTATCCGTCGACTTTAATACAGCGATGTCTTTCTCCATTATTGTATCTACTTTAATATCGGGTAGTTTTTCATATTCAATATGTTCGAGTCCAAGAATGGATTCGGTAATCATTTTCATGCTTAGTAAACCTTGAAGTCGATATTTCAAATCTAAAACAGGGATCGATGAATACCCTGTACGAGTAAGTACAAGGAGTGCATGTTCAGCACTATTTCCACTTTGTACATGTGCAACTTTTTCAGATGAAATAATAAAATCACTAATTGGCATTGCTAATAAATCTTTGCTGTTAGTTGAAATCATGAACTTCTTCTCCTTTTCTGTCCTCGCTATGCAGAACAGGATCCTTCCCTTTTATCATATCATAACTATTCCTTTTATGACCACGACAAGGTCGAGAAGAGTTTTTTAAACGTAACGAATTATTTTAGGATTTTGAAGAAAACTAAGTATCGGAAACAGCATAAATAGGGGACATGTTGAGGTTTATCGAAGTGTCTTCATTCAGCATATTAATGCAAATATGAACTGAATGAAGACAATATTTATTTAATAACCAGTTTTACTCCAGTAATAAAAAATCATTATACCTAAAAACAGCAAAAAAATTCCATATACCCAAAAAATCGGGTTTAGCATAGTTGCATATTCTTCAACGGTTTCTGAAATTGGCGTATCTTTTTCTGACTCCCGTTTAGACGTCATTTTGGCAATTTTCAGCGTTGACACAAGCGAAATGGCCGCAATAATTGTAATGGCAATAAGAGCCGGTATTAACCACATACCCATAGGCAAAACTCCTTTCTTTACCCTTAGTATGCGCCAACCCAGCCCCCTGCTATGCAAAGATTTTTGTTATCAATTATGCCTCGGCATAATTGCGTCCGGAATCGACTTTGTGCTTAGGCCTGCAGAAAGCGGCAGCGGCAGATGTTTTTTGCGCGAAAGCGAAGCGGCAGCAGCAGATGTTTTTTGCGCGAAAGCGAAGCGGCAGCAGCAGATGTTTTTTGCGCGAAAGCGAAGCGGCAGCGGCAACAACAACACGATGTTGCTCACTCAGGCGTTTTCACAGGATGTGAAGTTCTTCGCCTGAGTTCCTCTATTTCAGCGGATGTTTGTACACCCGCTGAAAGAAGTTAGAATGGATACTGATTTAACCATTGCCCGCCATCAAGTGTCACACATTCACCGTTCATGTACTTTGCCTTATCAGACATCATAAATGTTGCTAAATCAGCTATTTCTTCAGGAGTACCTGTACGGCCTAACGGGACAGAGTCTAACGTTCGAGCAGCAGCAGCCTCTGATTCCCAGAGCTTCTCTGCACCACCTGTACGTTCAATAGGACCAGGAGCAATTGCATTTACTCGAATGCCATATTGTTTTCCCCATTCAACAGCTAACGTTCTAGTCATTGACAATACACCTGCTTTCGCTGCTGCAGAATGAATCACACCAGCACCTGCATTCCATGCATAAGTCGCAACCATATTAAGAATAGATCCTTTAATATTTTGTTGAATCCAATACTTACCGACTGCTGAAGAACAGTAGAATGTCCCATTTAAAACAATATCAACAACAGCCTTCCAACCATTTGGTGATAAATCCTCCGCACGCACAATAAAATTACCAGCAGCATTATTCACTAGCCCATCAACCTGTCCAAACTTTTCAACAGCAAATGCTAGCATCGCTTCTGCATGCTCGGGCACTCGAACATCCATTTGGAATGTTTCAATCGTTTGTCCAGCCTCTAAAATAAAGGCTTTCGCTTCTGCCAATCGCTCTTCGTTACGACCTGTAATAACTACATTTGCCCCTTCAGCAACAAATTGCTTTGCCATATAAAGCCCCATCCCATTCGATCCACCAGTAATAATAATTGTTTTCCCCTGCAACATACGATTTCCCCCTTTGTAAAAATGAATGATGATTCATATAAAATATTACTATATTTTCTCGTATATGTCATATTGATTCTATAAAAATCATCGAATTTATTTTCCAAGATAACTAAAAAAGGTGAAGTTTTTCGCGAGGGTATTCGCCTGCTCCGCTCGAGTGTTTGCTCTCCCGCGGGTATTCACCTCTCTTCCGCGGGTATTCTCCCTGCTTGCGCGGGTATTTACCTCTCTTCCGCGGATATTCTCCCTGCTCGCCCCGATGCCCCCAGGAAAGCGTCCAGTCGAAACGGAAATCAACCACACGTTTTGGAAGTGAGCCGAATAAATTGAATTAATCAATAAAAATAGAGTTACAAAACAATTATGCTTTGTAACTCCATTTTAGACAGTTTCTTCTCGAATTCCTAAAACTCATAATGATAAGCAATTTTGTAAAGCTCCATTAGTTCTTCCTGTGTTGGGACCTTAGGGTTATTTCCTGGGCTACCGCTGGCAATTGCATCCGTTGCCATTTTAGGTATGGCTGCATAATAGGCTTCCTCATCAATTCCCCATTGTTTTAAATTACCAATATCCATTCTTTTGCACATTTCCTTAATCGAAACAATCGCTAAATCAGCAAGCTCTTCTTGAGATAACAGCTCTCGATCCTTATTAAAAAATTCTCCTATATCTGCTAGCCGGTCGATACAAGCATCCTTTGAAAATTCTAATACCGCTGGCAAGAGCATGGCATTAGAAATACCATGCGGCACATGGAATAGCGCGCCTATTGGACGAGACATGCCATGCACTAAAGCAACAGAAGCGTTTGAAAATGCAAGACCTGCTTGCATTGAGCCTAGCGACATCGCTTCTCGAGCATCAATATCATTACCTTGTTCATAAACTTTTAAAATATTATGAACGATTAAATCCATTGCTGATAAGGCAAGTACATTCGAGTATGGATGTGCTAAGCGCGATAAATAGCTTTCAATAGCATGACTCAATGCATCAATACCAGTTGCCGCAGTAATGGCGGGAGGAGATGTAACCGTTAAAATTGGGTCGACAATCGCGATAGTTGGCATAAATGCAGGCTGCTTAATCATCATTTTCACTTCATTTGTCGTGTTTGTAATAACTGTTGCATCCGTTGCTTCTGAGCCAGTGCCTGCTGTCGTAGGTATCGCAATATGCGGAATTGGTGTGTGCTCAGCAATTTTTGCCATTTTCATATAATCACCAATGTAGCCACCATTTGTTGCAACTACTGCGATTGCTTTTCCTGTATCGATACAGCTTCCACCACCAACGGAAATGATGATATCACAGCCCTCAGATTGTAAAACATGAAGCCCCTCTGCTACATACGTATCCACTGGTTCTGTCGTTACCCCTAAAAATGAAACCGCTTCCAATCCATAGGTTTTTAATAAAGTGCTACATTGATGAACAAAGCCTAAGCTGTCCATTATCGGATCACTAATGATAAGAGCCTTAGTCCCTAACTTCTTTGCATATACACCTACTTCTTCAAAAGAATCTCGCCCATAAACGATAGTTCCTGGTGAATGAACTGTGAAGATTGTTTTAGTTTGAATCATATTTCAACCCCCTAAGCTATTGTGCTGTATAACCGCCATCCAAAATAACTGCTTGACCTGTTAAACCCTTTGCCATATCACTTGCTAAATACAGCGCAAGTCCTGTAATTTCTGATACATCTAGTAAGCGCTTTTGAGGAACGAGTGGATAAAGCACTTGCTCCAGTACTTCCTCTACTTGAATCCCTCTTGTCTTTGCTAAATCCGTAAACTGATTACGCACTAATTCTGTATCGACATATCCCGGGCAAATTGCATTCACCGTGATCCCCTCATTCGCGACCTCCAATGCCGCCACTTTTGTTAAACCAATAACACCATGCTTGGCTGCATTATATCCGGCCTTCCCTGCAAACCCAATAACTCCGTTAATTGATGCCATATTAATAATGCGTCCAAACTTATTTTTCTTCATATGTGGTAACGCATATTTCATTGCGATAAAAGGTGCAACTAACATAACCTTTTGCATCGATTCGAAAATTTCTGTCGCAAAATCCTCGATTAGAGAAACATGCTGAAATCCTGCGTTATTGATTAAAATATCTATTGTCTTAAACTTTTCAATAGTAAAGTCAATTGCATCACATATTGCCTGTTCATCCGTAACATCACATGTGAATGCAGTTAATTGAGGATTGTTTTGAATTGCCTCCGCTAAAAGCTGTTCATTTATATCTGTTATAACTACATTCGCACCTTGCTCAGCAAATGCTTGTGCCATAGAGAGCCCGATACCTCGAGCTGCCCCCGTAATGAAAACTGTTTTTCCTTTCACGCAATATCCCTCCTACATTCCTAGTGAAAATAATATGATTGCAATTATCGTACCGATGATCGGTATAATGACGGTTAAGGCACCAAATGGCATATAAGCATCTTTATGTTTTTCATTACATACAGAATTAATGGTTGTTACGACATAACCTCCATGTGGCAACGAATCGAGAGACCCTGATGCAATAGCAATTGTCCGGTGTAATGCCTCGGTATCCACTCCCATGTCAATATAGTGTGGAGCAAGGAGAGGCATTGCAATTGTTTGACCACCAGAAGCCGAGCCTGTTAAGCCTGCTATGACAGCGATAGCTAATGCACCGCCAATTAACGGACTTCCAGGAATATTAGTCATAACGTCAACAGTTGCCACAAATGACGGAGTAGCTTTTACCACACCCCCGAAGCCAACTACTGCTGCCGTATTCGCAATTGCTACAATGGCTCCCATAGCACCAGCTGCTAGCGTCGCACCGACAGATTTTGAATATTTATAGCTCACCAAATATGCCGTAATACATCCACTCGTTAATGCCACGATTAAAGCTGAAGTTCCAAGAGAATCGTGGAACGCGAAGGAAATGCCTAAAACGACTAATAGTGGTACAACACTTAAAATTGGACTTGGCAGCTTACGAGATTCATCAACAACCGGATCAGTAGAACGTTCAATAAAAACCTCCCCATTTTTCACTGCACGTTTAATCATCCAATTTAGCCACAGTGATCCACCGATAGCCATAAAAATTGCAACAACTATACTCACTTCCCATCCAGCATATGGCGATGTATTAAGAAACGAAATAGGAATCCAGTTTTGTATTTCAGGTGAACCTGCCGAGGTCATCGTAAAGGTTACAGAGCCTAAACCAAGTGCTGCAGGAATAAAGCGACGAGGAAAATTCGCTTGCTTGAATAAACTAATAGCCATTGGGTAAACCGAGAAAGCTACGATAAACACCGAAACCCCGCCATACGTTAGGACCGCTGCAGCAGCTACTATCGCATAAGCTGCATATTTGACTCCTATTTTTTCTACAATCCATTTAGAAACGCTATCAGCCGCGCCAGTATCCTCCATTACCTTTCCAAAAATTGCACCTGCCATGAACATTAAATACCATGAACCAACGAATCCAGTGAACCCATCCATATAACTTGTTAAGAAGTTCGCTTGGTTCTCATCAGCAGTCTGTGGGAAAAATGCTAGACCATTTGTTATGGCTGCGATCAAGGTAGTCAAAGGCGCAGAAATAAGTAAATTAACACCCCTCATCGTCAAATAAACAAGTAAAGCTAAACTACCAAAAAGTCCAATGTATTCTACCATTCACTTGCCCCCTTTTTTTTTAGAAAAAAGAGCTGTAAGAAAAACAGCTCTTCGTTTGTATTAGTCGTTATTACTAGGGAAAGCAAATGTAGATGCTGTCGATGTATTCCCTTCCATCCAACGCTCTGATATTGTTTTTGTTTTTGTGAAGAAGCGTGCCTGATCCGGTCCAAACATATGCCCTTCACCAAAACGAGAGCCTTTAAATCCAGCGAAATTATGGTATCCAACCGGAATTGGAATCGGCACATTGACACCTACCATACCAACATCTATTTCTGTTGTGAATTTACGTGCTGCTAGGCCATCATTCGTAAAAATTGTGACACCATTCCCAAGTTCATGCTTATTAATAAGCTGGATTGCTTCATCCAATGAATCAACACGCACAACATTACGAGCTGGACCGAATATTTCTTGCTCATAAATTTCCATGCCTGGTTTTACGTTATCTAGCAATGTTGGCCCTACAAAAAATCCTTTTGATTCTTTCACAATATCAAGTTCACGACCATCACAAATAACAGTTGCCCCTTCAGACTCACCTCGCTCGATAGCAGCAATAATCGCTTCCTTCGATTGCTGTGAAATGACAGGACCAAAATCAGTCTCTGGATTTGTATATGAACCTACCTTTAAGTTAGCGATTTTCTCCTTTAAAATTCCAACTAGACGATCTGCTGTCTCCTTACCAACAGGCATAATCGTAGAAATGGCCATACAACGTTGAGAGGCTGCACCATACGCTGCACCAATAAAGGCATTGGCTACCTGCTCTAAATCTGCGTCAGGCATGACAACCATATTATTTTTCCCTCCACCAAGTGCAGTAACACGTTTGCCGTATTTTGAACCTGTTTCATAAATGTATTTAGCTACTGGTGTCGACCCTACAAATGAAATCGCTTCTACTATTGAGTTTTCTAAAAGTTCATTGACAGCATCCTTATCACCATTTACCACAGTCCAAATACCATCCGGCAATCCAGCCTTTTTCCAAAGCTCACTAACATATAAGGCTGTCATAGGAACACGTTCAGATGCCTTTAAAATAACTGCATTGCCGACAGCAATTGCCATACTCGTTTGCGCTAACGGCACCATAATTGGGAAGTTAAATGGCGAAATAGCCGCTACTACACCTAATGGATATTTTGCAGAATACGCATTAATTTGACCGCCAACATTAACTGAATATTCCCCTTTCATTAAGTGAGGGGCACCGATTGCTAGATCAACAGATTCTAATCCACGTGTAATTTCACCTTTTGCATCCTCAATTGTTTTACCGCTTTCTGTACAAATAATTTGTAAAAGTTCCTCCATATTTTCAGTAATAAGATTACGGAACTTTAATACAACCTCTGAACGTTTAGCCACTGATGTATCGCGCCATTTTGGAAATGCTGCCTGTGCCTTATTAATAGCTTCTCGAGTTTCTTCTACAGATGCAAGTGGCACTTTGGCAATAACCTCGCCCGTCGTTGGGTTGAATACTGAACCAAAACGATTGCTTTTCCCTTCAACTAATTCCCCACCAATAAAATGCGTTAAAGTTTTTACCTCTTGTGCTGTTGTCATATTTCTTGTCCTCCTTTAGAATTGTTCTATTTTGCATTTTTCTTTTAAACTTAAATAAGCGGCAGACATATCATTTTCTCCATAACCCTGTTGAGAAATATCACTATAAAGATCCACTAATTTTTCCCCGATTCGAAGTGGTACCCCTGCTTCCTCAGCCATATTTTTTGCTAGCTTCAAATCTTTTAATAAGAGATTTGTTGAAAAACCTGGCTGATAGTTTTCATTTTTCATATATTCTACGTAATTACGTTCATAAATACGACTTTGACCATAGCTATTTTTTAAAACTTCATATAGCATATCTGCATGGATGCCCATCTTTTCCCCAAGCACGATTGTTTCAGCGACTGCCTCTGTATAAAAACCAATCATTAAATTATTGAGTAATTTAATACGTGTACCTACACTTGGTGACGTACCAAGGTGATAAATATTTTTCCCGACTATTCCGAATATTTCAGACCCACTTTGATAATCTGCTTCTTCACCACCGACCATTATCGTAAGAGTCGCGTGAATTGCTCCAATGACGCCCCCACTAACAGGTGCTCCTAAATAACGTAATCCCAATGATTGCGCTTCTTTATGTAAGGAGTCATTTAATTCAGGATTTACAGTACTAAAGTCTATTAATAAACTTCCTTTCTTAGCATGGTGAATTATCCCCTGTTCAGATTGATATACTTGTTCCACTATTTGTGGTGTCGGTAAACTCGTCATAATGATATCACCTTGTTCAGCAACTTCCTTTGCTGTTGCAAGTCCGACTCCACCTTCGGCTATAAATTGTTCCATTGCCTGTGAATTAGTGTCAAAGCCATAAACCTTATAGCCTGCTTTTAATAAATTGATCGACATCGGTAACCCCATATTGCCTAAGCCAATAAAACCCAGCTTCTCCATCATTTTGACCTCCCCTGTTTCATGAAAATTCGATGAACACTAGCCAACTCTAGTCTTTTGTCGTAACATTAATAACAAGATTCATTAATTGACCGCAGTCATTGACCTCGGTCAATTAAATCATAATAAAATTAAATCCATCTCGTCAATTAAAATATTTTATATTTTCAGAATAATTTTTGCGGAAGATATCTTAAAATACTTAAATTTGGCTCATCATCAAAAGTTGTGGATGACATTTGTTAAGACGTACCTATTAAAAGTTGATTGGAGTGGAGACTGGGCGACTCCTTGGGGATCAGCGATAGAGGAACGAAGACTAAGAGCATCACATCCTGTGATAACGCCTTCGTGACCAACATCGGTGCTGCTGCCGCTACGCTTTCGCGCAAAAAACATCTGTTGGCCCGAGACCCTGGAGCGAAGCGAAGCGGCTCATCGGACACCCCCAGGAAAGCGCACAGTCGGAACGGAAATCAACCATACGTTATGGAGATGAGCCTTAAATACGGAGGAATAATCGAAATATGAATTCATTAACTAGTCGACAAAAAAAAGCTTTAGAAACACGAGAAAAATTACTAAAAACATCATTAGAGCTATTTAATAAGCATGGATTTGAATATGTGTCTATTGAACAAATTACTAAAGCATGTAATGTATCGAAGGGAACGTTTTACACTCATTTCCCATCTAAATACGATGTTATTTTAGAGAAATTTAAAGAGCTTGATAATTTTTATAGCACGGTGGAAAAAAATATTGATCGTACCTTACCAGCAAGTGAAAAAATTCTATTACTTTATCAAGAACAAATGAAGTACTTAACCAATGTCGTAGGAAAAGATTTATTGAGAACAATGTATACTGCTGCGATGACAAATCAAGTGGAACAAGATCATTATTTAATTAGTCCACAGCGGAAAATTTTCCAAATCATGAATAGTTATATCGAGGAAGGTATTGAACTAGGGGAATTCCGTCAAGATTTGAAGGTTACTCAAATGCAAACAATTATTCGACGTTGTATGCGTGCAAATGTTTATGATTGGTTAATTCATAATGAAGACTTCGATTTAGCTACTGAAATGGCGCAATTCACAACTATTGTATTAGATGGATTGAAAGTAAAATAAAGAGCTCATGGTAAAAGGGTTTGCATAAGTGGCAACTGCATGCGCTCTGGTAAAGCCATTATTCGATTGGGTAGCCGGGAAATATGATCCGGTTATGCCATTTTTTTGATCAGATTACCCGGAGAAGTGATCAGGTTTTGTCCTTTTTTAATCGGGTTGCCAGAAGATGTGATCTGGTTTAGTCCCTTTTTAATCGGGTTGCTAGAAGTAGTGATCCGGATTAGTCCTTTTTTGATCAGGTTGCCAAAAGATGTGATCTGATTTAGTCCCTTTTTCGATCGGATAGGGCACTTTAGGCTCTCTTCTGCTCGAGTCCTTCTACTATTTTGGTTGAGTTTCTTTCCCACTTAAATTGCATCTTCGTTCGCTCAAGTCGCACTTTTTTTCGCCCGTTTTCTTTCTTCTAACTTTTCACTTTGCAAGGTTACCTTTCTACTCGATTTGTAGCTTCGTTTCGCTTAGGTATCCCCCCTTCCCCAAGCGCTACAAAAAAGTAGCACTTCATCCGTTACATTAAACAGACTATAATTAATAGAGAATAAAATGTTCAATATATGAACAGTTATTCTCTATTTTTTATTATAACAAATTACTTAACTCTATATAAAATAGCTAGTATAAAAAGTATCATATATGGTTATGAACGTTCATTCGATTAATTAGAAACTACTATTCAATAGGCGGTGGGGAAAATTCGTATCCAAGAGGTTATTTTAGAAGATCATACAAAACGGTATATGTTACTTGATCGGAATGGCTTTCCTGTTCTACCTGTCATGAAATATTTAAAGTATTTAGATCAGACAGGCAAAAGTCCGAATACGCAAAAAACATATTGCTATTCCTTAAAACATTTTTATACCTATTTAGAAGAAAAGGAGAAAGATTACAAGTTCATTCGATTAGAGGATTTAGCTGATTTTGTGGGATGGTTAAGAAGCCCTTATCAAAGTTCAACTGTTACGCCCCTTCAACAAGAGAAAGCAAAACGAACGGAAAAAACAATTAACCTGACCATTACAGTGATAGCAAACTTCTATGACTACCTTTATCGCAATGAAGAAGTGCAAAATGACATAATGGAAAAACTGATGAAGCAAGTGTTTACAGGGGGACACTCACATTACAAAAGTTTTTTACATCATGTAAATAAGGACAAGCCTTCTATCAGAAACATTCTGAAACTAGAAGAACCACGAAAAAAAGTAGATACACTCACAAAAGAACAAGTGCAGCAAGTAGTAGAAGCAACCACCAATATCCGAGATAGATTCTTAATTCAACTGTTATTTGAAACAGGATTGCGGATTGGGGAAGCTCTCGCTCTTTTCATGGAGGATTTTGTTTTCGATCATGGCAAGGGGCATCGGATTCGTCTAGTAGATCGAGGGGAATTAGAAAATGGTGCGAGGTTAAAGACAGGAGAGCGAGAAATTTATGTATCACAATCCTTGATGGATTTATATGACGACTATTTGTATGAAGTGCTGGATGAATTAGAATTGGACACAAACTTTGTTTTTGTAAAACTCCGAGGAAAAGATGTGGGGAAACCGATGGAATATTGGAACGTAGAATCTCTATTTAAGCGTTTGAAAAAGAAAACAGGGATAAACCTACACCCACATCTATTTCGCCATACACACGCTACCATCTACTATCAGAAAACAAAAGATATTAAACAAGTGCAAGAACGATTAGGTCACGCTCAAATTCAAACAACAATGAACCTATACCTCCATCCTTCGGATGAAGATATTCGGGAAGATTGGCAAAAGGCTCAATCTGAATTTAACCTAAAGAAAAATAACGGAAAGGAGTGATGGGATGAAGCAAATCAAGAATGTTCGGGTAGAAGAAATAGGTTTTCACGAAGGATTACAAAGAGAACTTTCAACTTATCCTGAAAAAACAATTCAAGAAGATGGCTCTGTTTCAATTGAACGAATAAAAGATGCATATTTCTTAATCAATGACAAATGGAACATAAACGTTATAGGAGAGATTGAGCAGTTCGGAGAAATCGTAGTTAACTATAATTATTCAAATAAAAATATTCATTTCCGATTCATTAATCCTTCAATCAATTTAGAAGTGAAATATGTTTATTATCAGCAATTGTTTAATGATTTATGGTCAATCAAAAATATAATTATGGGTCAAAGTCCATTAAGAAGAGTGACGGAGTTCTTAAATGAAAAATACCCTGAATTATCCTCCCTATTGGATTTAGACATTGATAAAGTAGAACGGGAGTATTTGTTTTGGTTGAATGAAAAAGGAATTAAGACACATTATAATAAAAAATATGGATTTGATTACGAGAGTTATATTAAAACTCCAGTAGCAAGTTTTCTTAGAACTGTTTACACTCTCCTATTCCAATACACAGATCATCGAGAAGAATGGGAAAAAGATAGATGGGATGTTCGTGTATTACATGATAAATTCGGTATTGATTACAACAAAAGCCTCTCGGATTACTACATTGATTTTTCAAAAATCGACAAAAGTATCCGTGAGCAAGTGAAGAAGTATATCAAACAACGATTGATTAGTAAAAATAATTTTTCATGGAGTACGGCTAAAAAGTATCTAAAATATTTACTAAAGTTCTTTACGTTTATCTTTGCATTAGAACTAACATGGAAGGATATAAAGACTTTAAAACGAACACACATCGTAAAATACATTGAATATTTACATGAATACGCTAAAAACAATATAAAGCACCGTAACGTTCATCCCGAACATCATGTAAGTATGTCGCTATCTATTTTGCAAAAATTCCTTGAAGATATTCAACAATATGAGTATGAGATGGCTCCCGATACCCATGTACGACTATTGATTTTTCCCGAAGATAAACCAAAACTACGAAAAAAATCTATTGACCAAATTGATTATATTCCCGACTTTGTATTAGAGCAACTTTTTACTCACATCGATGATTTGCACAAAGATGTTCAACCAGTTGTTTGGGTAGCGTTTAAAACAGGTCTTAGAATATCTGATGTATTAGGTTTAACTAATGATTGTTTAGTCAAACTAAATGGACAATACTCGATTGAAATAGATATTGAAAAAACGTATGTAAAAGGGCATCGAATTCCAATAGACGATGAATTAGCAAATATTCTTGCCGTTTTAATTGAAAAATCAAATCAACTTAGCAATCAAGACAATAATCCCGAAGGATATATTTTTGTACGCTATCGAGGTCAACGAAAAGGTTTACCTTATGACCAAATTTTCATAAGAAAACAACTAAATATTTTAGCCAAGATAAAGAACATCACAGACGAAAATGGAAACTTGTTTCATTTCAAACCCCACCAATTCAGACATACATACGGAGTAAAAATGTTAAATGGTGGTGCGGACATTCTAACGGTACAAGAGTTATTAGCTCATGCATCCCCCGAAATGACATTACGTTATGCCAAGTTATTAGATAATACGAAAAGAAAAGCGTTTGAATCCGTTATGAAACAAGGCGTTTTTAGTTTCGACTTAAACGGTGACGTGCAAGAAATAAAAACAGGAGAAGATATACCAACCGATATACTGGATGCGTTATGGCAAGACCATAAGCTCAATGCGATGGACAACCCTTATGGAACGTGCCATGCTCGTCTGAATGGGAATTGTCCTCATATGGAAGCACCTCCATGTTTAACTTGTGGTGACAATCAAACACCTTGTAAGGACTTAGCTGTAGGTTTTTCCGAGTTAGATCAACAAAAGTATGAACTACATGTCAAAACAGCTACAAAAGCTATTGAAATAGCGAAACAGCGAGGTCGTGAAGATATTGCCGAGAAGAACGAAAAAAACTTACAACGTTGTCAAAACATTTTAAACACCCTCCAAGAAGGAAATATCATCTTTGGAAGGCAAGAACGAATGAAAAGAAAGTTAGGTGCTCAAAATGACTGAATATGACCGTTCTGAACATTTGAAAGCCATTCATGCCAATCGTAAAGCCAATACCTCTCAAAAGGTAGATGAAGCTATTAAAAGGCTCATAAGAGCCAATGAGAAAATAAACTTTAACAGTGTAGCAAGTGAAGCTGATGTTTCAAAAGCAACCTTATATAACAATAAGGACTTCCGTTCGAGAATTGAAACATTACGAAATCAGCAATCACAAGTACCTACACCAAAACAAGTGAAGCGAGAAATGAACGAAAACAATAAAGATGCCCTCATTGCATCTCTAAAAAGAAAAAATCAAAAGTTAGAAGAAGAAAACAAGCAATTAAGGGAACAACTGAAAGTTGCTTACGCAGAAGTTTATAAGAAGTTATGAAGGAGACGTTGTTCTCCCCTTTTTCTTCAACTAACGGCGCAGGTTAGTTGAAGAAGAAAATGTAATTAGGTTTGACTGGGAAAATTGTAGATGATATTAAAAAAGACACCGAAGTGTCTTATGTTTTTCAAATTAGCATACCGATAAATTGAAATTTAATTACTTAACATTATGTTTATCTTGGGAGCGAGGTATTTTATCGGTGAGTGTATACAAACCATGTAATGCTTGCTGTTAATAATGCTGACGAAATCAAAGCTGTAAGAACACTATATGTTTGCCAAATAAGTATCGTTGACCAATCGAAAGCACAGCACAGTATACCCAGGGCAATCGTAGCGATCAGGAAAATAACTGTTACGATTATTCTCTTTTTTGTCATTGGCTGCCGCTCATTCGTTTTCCTTCTGCGTAATCCTAAGAGAAATAGCAGAACGGCCAATAGGCAAAGAATAATAGTGATAGACGACAAAATGATATCCAAAAGCTGTGTGCCGCTTATTTCATATGACTGAGTTAGATTGCCGTCTAATATATCTTTAACTTTTAGTACCAGGTTTATATTGGTATTTGCGCCATTGCTCAGCAAGCAGACGGCTGTTCGTTCATTTAGCAGTATGGCTACTTCGGTTCTGAAATTTGGATTGCCCCCAGTGTGTTCTATAATCGTTTGGTCGGCGTTTACCGACCAGCCTGCCGCATAATACATATCGTTGACAGCCGAAACAGACATATCACCCCTATGTGATTTTTCGATAACGGTGTGAAATATTTTGGGTATGTCCTGCACGATACCCATCTGTATGCCCATCCAACGCGCCATATCTTTTGTATTAGAAATGATGTAGCCTGCGGGTTTATTCCCAGCATAATCCGGAGCTTTAAATGGAGTTGTCATAAAAAAGGAAGAACGGTAGCCCTCTGCCAACTGTCCAGTGGCTTGAGCATCTTCTTTATAAACATACGTCTGGTGAAGACCTAACGGCTGAAATACCTGTTCCCTCATAAAGTCTTCATAGCTTTGTCGCGACACAATCTCAATAACCAAACCCAATACGTCATAATTAACGGTTCCATAGTTATACTGTTCACCGGGAGGGAACGCCAATTCAGCATCTACGAGCATTTCCACAGTCTTTTGCAACATATCCGGTGTATGGCCTTGTGGAATATTTTGAGTATGCCTAATATTTGTTAGACCACTGGTATGGTGAAGAAAGTTATTTAGTGTAAGGCTTTGCATATCAACAGGTTTCCCTTGATACTTTAACGTAAACCAAGGTAAATATTTTTGGACAGGGTCAGTCATTGAGAGCAGCCCTTGCTCTTCCAACAGCATAATACCTATTCCGGTAAAAGCTTTACTGACCGAGGCTAACTCATAGAGTGTATTTTCACTTGCAGACAACCCCTTTTCACGGTCTGCATACCCTGAAGAAAAGTAGAACACTTCATCATCAGCAAGTATTGAGATTGACATTCCCGGCACACCTGATATACGACAGGCATCATCTAGCAACGCTTGTATTGCCGCAGATTTCGAATCTGACAACGCATAACTTTGTGTTGCGAATCCTGAGAATAATATAAATATCGTTAATACAAAAACAATAATCTTTTTCATAAATTCTCCTTTTTGAAAAATTATAAGAGAATAATATAAATAACCTACTTTTACAACTACTAAACTAAATTTTAATTTATCTTTCTATTCACTTATATAATATCAAGTATTTGTGAAGAGTTACACTTAAACGAACAGATGCGTTAGTTCAATAAGAAGTAAACAACTTTATTATTCATTTTTTAAGTATTATATAAACAGATGGATGTAATTTGAAACAACTTTAAAGAGCCTTGCTACGTAGAATGTAGTAAGGCTCTTAGCTTTTAATAATCAAAATTCAATAACTTTATTATCATTATACAGCTGGATATATAGTACATACAAATTTGGTGAAAATTCGGGATTATTGCTGTTAGTTCGAAAAGAAGACAATGTTCTTATTGGGCACGCTGGTCTTGTTCAACAAGTAATTGAAAATGAAGAGGAAGTAGAAATAGGGTATTGGATCGCTCGAGATTATTGGGGACAAGGGTATGCAGCAGAAGCAGCGATTGTACTTTGGAAATATGGAAAAGAACATCTAAATAAACATAGATTTTTCGCTTTAATTCAGCCTGAGAATATCGTTTCGCAAAAAGTAGCTAAAAATATAGGAATGGTAATGGAGAAGAAAATAATATTAGGAGGGAAAAGCGTAAACGTATTTTCAATATCATAACAATGTCTTATTGAACTAACTGTCCCATCATTACTGTAGTTCTCCTAATATTTATTACAGATAATACCCTTCTAAAGTGGGGGCTTCTAATAGTTGGAATAGTTCTAGTTAAAAACTTCAGGTGAGCGTTAATTTATTTATTAGAAGTGATTTATTGTTGGAAATAATATAACATTTAAAGTTTGTGAAGGATTTCACTTAAACTAAACCAGCTAATAGATTGTCAATAAAAATCTTTTAAATTAAAAAACACTTCATGCTATACTAAAAAGCGCAACCCAAATAACCCTCCGAATTCAATTTGGAAGGTTTTTGTTGTATTTGAAAATGCTGTAACTACATGGTTTCTTGGAATGGTGTTTTCGTTTTTAAAATCGCATAAATCCAATGTAAAAGCTTATTTGCACAAGCAATAATGGCTACTTTATATGGCTTGCCTTCTTCTCGTTTTAAATCGTAGAAGGCTCGTAATCGCTTATTTCGTGCGATAGTTTCAGGTGTTGTTTTCTTTTTCCGACTATCTCGAATAGAACAACGAACAGCTGTATAAAGCATGTGGCGAAGCCTAGCCGAGCCGCGTTTAGTAATGTGATTTTTCGTGCCTTTAAAGCGACCTGATTCAAACACACTGGGATCTAGTCCTGCAAATGCTACTAACTTTTTCGGATGATTAAACCGATCAATTTCTCCGATTTCTGAAATAATCGTTGCAGCGATTTTTTCACCAATACCGGGAATTGATTGGAGTAATTCATATTCTTCAAGTTGTGCCGCTAACTCATCAATCTCACGCTCCAACGTAGAAAGTTGTTGGTGGTACACTTGAAGTAAATCAATATACATATTCAAACTGACTAGAAGACTTTGATAAAGAGTTGATTGAAATGGATTGCGTTCTGCAGCTCCGATTAATTTTTCCGATCTTTCAAGCGCCCAATTAAACGAACGTGCTTTGCAATGTGTATCAATGAATTGTGCGATCTCTTCTACACCTGCTTCTTTAACTAATTCAGAAGTAGGGTAAGCTTGTAAAGTTTTTATGGAAATCGCAGCGTATAAATCGCCAAAAACTCCTTTGTACTCAGGGAATATTTGATCTAATACGGCTTGAAATTGAAGCTTTGTTTGAATCATAATTCCCGTCATATTTTCATGTTGCCTTGTTAGATGCCGAAGGTTTAATAACTGAACACCACGCTTTTTCTGAGGCGCTAAATCCTCTTTGTAATACAGTTCACCTAAGTGATAAGCATCAATGGCATCTGTTTTTGTTTTTCGCAAGCTAGAACTTTTTGCCCGGTAAGATACCAGTGGATTTACGATAATGACAATGTATTCTCTTGCTTCTAAAAACTGTACAACTGGGGCATGATAGTGACCCGTTGATTCCAAAACAACAGGTGGCTTCATTCCTGTTTGACGCTCTAAATCTAATAAATAAGAGTGTAACTCTTCCAATCCATCCACCGTATGATCAACTTTCACGCTGCTTTTATAGGGCATTTTTTTATTCAAGAACATTTGAACCTGACTTTCACCTTTTGCGACATCCAGACCAACTACTGGATTCATAGTTTATCTCCTCCTAAGGTAGTGTATTGACCGGTAACCTCTATCTAGCTTGTTATTCATATCTTCGCTTGTTATACGAGATCGTAATGTCCCAACCAGCCTAATCATGTGTTAACAAGTAGAGGGCGAACAGTTTAGTTGTCGGGATCAAGTCCCACGGGTGCTTCCGTTCTACCCCGGCTACTATCAATCTATAAATTGAATAAAAAATAGTCAACCAGTTTCTCTGGCTGACCTTATAATACGAACGGGTGCTTTAATGGAGCAACGAAAAAAGCCTAATTTCTTAATTTTAATAAGAAATTAGGCTTTTTATATTTACTCATAGTGCAAAATAGCACTTAATATGGGTGCAAAATAACTCCTAAAGTAACATTCCATGTGTGACAACAGGATCCCGGCCTTCAGAAGTTTCACGAATTTTTGGAGGCCTTTATTTCATAGTTATTTTAAGGGTATTCAGTGAATAAATATTTTATTTTACCTTATTACAAAATATTTCGTCAATAATAAATTTGCAAATTTATTAAAAAATGTTACAATTGTCTTACAATAGGTTTTTTAAATCGTATTTGAATTCCGCTGTCCTTTTTGCAGATAGAATTTGGATACGTTTTTTTAATATCCTTTTTAAGCCCAAGAAAGAAATAAAAACAGCTATGAGAGCTTTAAAGGAAGTTAGTTGAATAAAATTATTAATTTACTATCTAATAGTAACTGTTTTTTCCATAAGGAGGACTAGAATAATGAATCTAATCAATAAGAAAGTTACACACAAGCGTTTTGGCACGGGTAGTATAGTTAAACATAATGATTCTAGTATTGAAATACATTTCGCATCGGAAAATAAAATGTTTGTTTTCCCTGATGTATTTGGAAAGCACCTAAAACTACATGATAAAAGTGATGCTAATTCACTTGAAAAAATAATACAAAAAAAGGAAATGGAACGAAGGGAGGAAGAACGGAAGAAGGAAGAGGAAAAAAAACTACAACGAAAAAAACTCGAACTTCGCTGGGAACACGAAAAACTTATGAAAAACCATAAACTTCATCTCGAATCACAAATGGTTTTTTGGTGTGACACAGAAGAACAGAATAGTTCCTTTTCAGAGTGGGAAGTTTTTTCAGGCGTTTTAAAAAGTGGTAATAACAAAGGAAAGCCAAACAAGCCGAGCCGCTTGCACCAAAATAGCGCTGTCCTATTAACAGCAATAGATTCCGGCATGCCTGAAAAAGACAGACGTATCTTGGGTGTCTATATGGTGAATGAAGATTTTATCGGTAAGCTTTGTGAAGATGGAAATATTCCTGCTCATTCAAAATACAGAATTCAACTTACAGAACAGGAATCAGATCAGCTGCTTTTCTGGCAATATTATATAAATGAAAAATTCCCCGAAAAAATGACATGGAATACAGGTAAATACCGTTATTTTGAAAATACATGGATGGCTCAAATTTTGCTTGATATAGTTTCGTTGAAAAGTGACCCAAATGAACGAGAGTTGGCACAACAATTTTTTAAACATTTTTGTATAATGAATCAGATAACAGCTCAAGAGTTACCAAAGCCTAATGGCGCATTAATGCGTATTTAAACGTTAGCCCAAAGATAATAAGAATGACAGGAGACTGACATATTCTCCTATCTATCACTAATGCCGAACAGTGCCTGGCTCTGTTTGCTAATAAACGTGTGAAGTTAATATAATTATTTATCAAGAACGAATTCTTATTAATGGGATTCATTCTTTTTGGGGTCTCGTCAGATTTATGCGGATTTACAACGTTAAATTTACATTTCCAGTATATCCATACCTTATTTTGGATAATAGTAAGGAATTTGATGAAAATAAAATGTTTTCAAGAGTGAATTTTATTAAGTGCTTTTTTGTACTTTTGGGAATGATTTCGTCTTTTATATGTATGGTATTAGTTGGTTTAATTAAGTGAAAATTTCATTAGCGGAGAACCGTATCATAAGTAAGAACGGTTTTTAGAGGAGTATCATTCACATAAAGAATGATACTCTTTAATTTTAATTTAGAATCAGTCTCTTTAGAAAGAGATATATTGAAATAGCTATTTGTGAATGAATACACTTAAACTAAAGGGTGCTTTACTAAAAGAACTATTCTTAACAAGTAGTGGAAACTAATTTTTAAAAATTATATTTCACTACGCATTTGAAACATATTGTGGAGAAAGGAGTTAATATTATGATTAATGTATATGTGGATGATTTAAGAGATTGTCCTATTGGTTTTGTCGTGGCAAGAACGTTTCAAGAAGCCATTCACTTACTTGAAACTCACGAAGTAGATATACTTTCTCTTGACCATGATTTAGGAGAAGATATACAAGGGAATTTATTGCCAACAGGTTATGACTTAGTAAAGTATATTTGTGAAAAAGGGTTACGGGCAAACAAAATATATCTTCATACGGACAACCCTGTTGGAAGAGAGAATATGTATCAAACACTGCATGGAGCGAAACGAAGAGGTTTCATTGATTCAGATATTGAAATTTACCACTATTCTATTACCGAAAATAAATATACCGAATGAAGTAATACTAAACAGAATGCCCTAATAAAATAAGAAAGTCCTACATATTAGATATGACTAATATGTAGGACCTTTTAATTTTTCTATCTTTTTTTAAATTAGGTCTTGATAATGCGCAGAATGAAGTGCTACTTAATCAGTTTTCATTAGCTAACAAAATATTTCTCAACTACGGTTTCTACGGGTAGTGGTTTGTTATATAAATAGCCTTGCCCTTTTTGACATCGATGGCGTTTTAGAAAATCAACTTGTGATGCTTCCTCAACCCCTTCAGCAACGACCTCTAATCCTAAATTATGAGACATAGAAATAATTGCCTTGATAATTGCTTCATTTTTATCATCTTTTGCAATATCAGCAATAAATGATTGATCAATTTTTATAATGTCTATTGGATAACGCTTTAAATAGCTTAAAGATGAATAGCCAGTTCCAAAATCATCAACCGATACATAAACACCTAGCTGCTTTAATTCAGTTAATATCGAAAAGGTTTCATGAACATTGGTCATAGAGCTTTCGGTAATTTCCACCTCTAATAATTCAGGTGGGACATTATACTTTTTCAAGGCAGTTTTTATTTTTCGAGCAAAGTTTTCTTTTCTAAATTGTTTTGGTGATATATTAACGGCAATTCGTACTGGTCGATAGCCCTTTCGCTGCCACTCTTTTTGATAGCGACACACCTCGTCAATAATCCAATCACCAATTTCAATTATTAAACCTGATGCCTCTGCAATAGGTATAAACTGCGCAGGAGAGACAAAGCCAAATATACGATTTTTCCATCGTAATAATGCCTCAAAGCTATTTATGCTGTTATTCGTTAAATCTATTTGTGGCTGTAAATGAATACTTAGCTCATTAAATTCGATGGCACGGCGTAAATGTGCTTCCATTAATGCCTCATTTGGAAAAATAGTTGTCATATCTTCACGATAGTAACGGTAATGTGAACGCCCATGCTCTTTTACAGAAAATAATGCTTTATCTGCCTTGAGTACAAGTGTTTCTAGATCCTTGCCATCTGCTGGACTAAGTGAAATACCGATCGACACGCTAATAAAATATTCCTGCCCATCAATTATGAATGGCTGTTTTAATGCGTCTAAAATAGCGTTAGCAGTATGTTCAATATTATTGGTGGTTGCATCTTTTAAAACAAATATAAACTCATCACTATTATATCGATAAAGCGAGCATTTGGAGCAACAGAGCTCACGAAGTCTATGACTAAACATTCGCATAAGTTCATCCCCCTTACTTTCACCAAGGGATTCATTAAACTTTTTAAAACGATCAATATCCACTAAAATAAAAGCCGTTTGCTTATTTTCATGCTCATTATCATTTAAATGATGTAGCCAATGCTCCTTAAAAGCTTTACGATTCCAAATACCCGTTAATTCATCCATTAACGCTAGGTAATAAAAGCCCTCATGATCATTCATAAATGAACTGGCGTCTTTCACAAATAGATGTACACCAATAATTTCACCATTAAAGTAGGTTGGATGCGCTCTTAAATAAAATGGTTCATTACTTAGCAGTTTTCCCTTAAACAAGCATTTTGGCATACCAAATGCTGAGCCCTCAATAGTTTTTGCAAATAGTAATTTAAATTCATTGAAATATTTACTCTCTAATAATGAAAAAATATTTTGTCCTATCAAGCACTGATGTTCATTTGACAATAGAGAAGTGGCAACAGCGTTTTGATGAATAATGCAACCTTGTAAATCAGTTGTTAGTACCGGACTTACATGCTGTTTTACAAATTGCAAGTACGGCTCCACTTCATTCTGTTTCTCACGGAGAATAACTGCTACAACTGATTCTTCTAAGTGTTGTACATGAACAACAAATGTTTTTACTTTGTGCTCCGTACATATCTCTAGCCTTTGGTCCATCTTCAATTCTTGTTGCAATATATTCAATAATTGCAGCCAGCTTTGCTCCGTAAAAAATTGTTCGGCGTTAGTAGCTTTCACATCTTGTAGCTCAATAAATAACGGTAGTTTATCGTTAAAGATCATGACTTCAAACGTTTTTGTATCAAATTTTCTCAAACATACAACTGCATCGAATGGATTAAGTTGCATGACTTGATGATAGTCTGCAAATTGCGCTACGCTCTCTTTATATTTTTCCATTGTATCCCTCACTAAATAGCGTGTTCCTTTATTCTTCGTCTAGCGTAGGCTTTAGTGAATCCTTTAGGAAAATTTCCTGACTATTAATTGGATCTTCACTACGATCAAACTCTTTATAATGATATTTTCCATTGGAGTCTTGAATACGAGCTTTTGCTGTATCCTCAAGTTGTTTATTCATGATGTCAATAATACGAGCTTTTGCTTCGCTTGCATATACAGGGAATAAAATTTCTACACGTTTAATCATATTACGAGTCATCATATCTGCAGAAGATAAGTATACTTTATTTTCCCCATTATGATGGAACCAATAAATACGAGAATGCTCAAGGAAACGACCAACAATACTAGTTACTGTTATGTTTTCACTAATTCCAGGGACGCCTGGTCTAAGACAACAAATACCTCGAATGATCAGCTCTACTTTCACACCTGCAATGGACGCCTCATACAGCTTCATCATTAAGTCTTTGTCTGTTAGTGAATTCATTTTAGCTCGAATAAAACCATTTCCATACTTCTTATGGCAAGCAATTTCCTCATCCATTAACTTGATAAATTCATCTCGAATATCAAACGGTGCTACGACTAAATGATTAAATGTTGGTTTCTCAGTATAACCGCTTAAATAGTTAAAGAAGTTAGTGGCATCAATGCCAAATTCCTTATCTGTCGTTATGATCCCCATATCTGTATAAATTTTCGCAGTGGCATCATTATAATTTCCTGTTCCAAGATGTACAAAACGCTCAATTTTTCCATTTCGACGACTTACAACAAGCGTTATTTTCGAGTGTGTTTTTAAATTATTCATACCGTAAATAACAAGGCAGCCAGCTTGCTCTAGTTGCTTTGCCCAATGCACATTATTTTCTTCATCAAAACGTGCTTTCAATTCAACTAAAACCGTTACCTGTTTACCATTTTCCGCTGCGAACTTTAATGCTTGTATAATTGGTGAATTGCCACTTACTCGATATAATGTTTGTTTAATAGCTAAAACGTTCGGATTAACGGCTGCTTCGGAGATAAAATCTACGATTGGAACAAACGACTCATATGGGTGATGGAAAAATATATCTTGTTGCAGAGCTTTTTCAAAAATATTTTCATCCGATTGCAAATCTAAAGGTGGCTGTGGAATAAAGCTTTCATATTCTAAATGTTCTCGACCAACAGATATGCCTTTTACAAACGAGAACATAAATGTTAAATCTAACGGTCCATCTATATGAAAGACATCCGTTTCTTCAATTTCAAATTCATCTAGTAAGTATTTAAGTACTTCCTCGCTCATCTCACCCTCACGAACTTCTAGACGACTGCCTACTCCCCATTTACGTTTTTTCAGCTCTTTTTCGATTTCTACAAGTAAATCCCTTGCGCCTTCCTCGTGAATTGTTAAATCAGCATTACGTGTTAAACGGAAAGCCTGTGCTGACTTAACACTGTAACCATAAAAGAGCTTTTCTATATGCGCTACAATCACGTCTTCTAATAAGACGATCACGGTCTCTCCGTCCGCTGATGGTACTTTAATGTAACGATCTAAAACAGATGGTACTTGGACAATGGCCACCTTTTCACGATTCTCTAAATCTGTTTCATCTTGCTCTAATAAAACAAGTAAATTTAATGTTTTACCAAACAAAGTTGGGAAAGGACGATAAGCATCTACAGCTACGGGTGTTAAAACAGGGAAGATGGTTTCTGCAAACATTTCATTGACAAATGCTTTTTGTTTACTATTTAAGTCTTTGATGTCAGCAATATGTACATTATGTTGTGGCAATAAATCATATATTAAATGTCTGTATACTTCAGTTTGTCGGCGTACTAATGCCTGAGTTCGCTCTGCAATTTTCGCTAATTGCTCTTTTGGTGTTAAGCCCGACTTGTTTTCAGGTTTATGGAATCCTGCGCGTACTTGATCCTGTAGACCTGCAACACGCACCATGAAAAACTCATCTAAATTCGAACTAAATATTGCTAAAAATTTCAGACGTTCTAACAGAGGATTATTGACATCCTCCGCTTCCTCTAAAACCCGTTCATTAAAGGCTAGCCAGCTTAATTCACGATTATTATAGTATTGCGGCTTAGCAATTTCCTCTAGTAATCGGCCTTGTATTTCTGTTAATTCCTCTTTTTTTAACTGGTTGTTAGTAACTTCAGTTGTCATTATTATTCAACCCTTCTTCAATAAAGTTTATTTTTATAGGAATCTTTAGTGCACGTTCTAGATGTTTTTTATGTCGGTTTGCTTGATATTTTTCAGCAGCAGCGTTATTTTTTACGTAAATGCTAAGCTGCACATAATCCTCTTCTGTCTGTATCTCAATGGCATGTACAATCTTTCTTTTGGATACATTTAACGCATAGACAAATTTTAAAAGTGCGCCAAAGTCTCTTATTTTACGATACTCCTCACGACTCATCCATTCTGTAAACGGAGCAGCAAATCGTTGATAATAATCTTTATTTTTATACGAGGCTAACAGTGCTAATTTCACACGCTCCTTATGATTTAGCCCATCAATAGATTGGTTTGCAATTAAATAAAAGGTATGCTGGCTTGCAGAACTTAACTCAATATACTCTCCAATATTAAAAACTTTCGACGCTCTCGTTAATAATTCCAAATCTTTTTGATTATATTGTGAATAGCCAAGATGGCAACATTCACGGTACAATTGATCCGTTAAATTCATCAAATAGTCCACTTCATCTTCAGTTCTACCATACTGACGAGCCAATCTTCTAGCGTTTCCCTCAAACACATTGTACTTATCAAATGCACTTTCATCTGTTTGCAAAATTCGCTGTATAATAAGTCCCTCACGTAATCCGTTCTTTGTTATCTGGAACGACTCACTGCCAACAACCTCCATTAATACACTGAAAACCTCTAATGCAGGGACAATGATATCGGCACGATCCGCCGAAAGCCCATCTAACTGTTTCAATTCATTAAAGCTTAAATTACCTAAAAATACACTGAGCTCCTCTAAATTTTCCTTAGTCATTTCGTAACCATGTACACTTGCGATTGGATATGCAAGCTTTTGTTGATGAATTTGAGCAACATTTCGGGCACTACCACCAATAGCGATAATTGGTAAGCCAATATCCTGAATCCAAGGAAGTGATTTAAACTGCTCTTTTATAAATGCAATGAGTTCTTTTTTTTCACTGCCATTGATAATATCGCCCTTTACAAATCGTTGCTTTAAAGAAACTGTACCAAAAGGAAAACTGTGAGATTCCTGTAGTTCCTTATTTTTAAAAAGCGTTATTTCGGTACTACCACCACCGATATCAATCGTTACAGCAGACTTTGTACCGCTTGAATGTGCCACAGCAACAAAGCCATAATATGCTTCTTCTTCTTCAGTTAAAAGCTCTATTTGAATGCCTGTCCGTTCCTTCATTAAGGTAATAATTTCTGCTCTATTTGTTGCCTGACGGATTGCAGCTGTTGCAGCCGCTTTCACATCAGTTACTTCAAAATCATCAAGCATTGCTTTAAAAGTCATTAATGTTTCTGTTAATACTTGTATTCCTTCTTCAGACATTTCACCGGAGGGCTGTAAATATGTACGTAAACGTGCAACTGTTTTAATATTTCCAATCTCACGAAGTCCCTCTTCTTTATCGTATTGATACAATACTAATCGAATGGTATTTGAGCCAATATCAATGATAGCTGTTTTTAATTCGTTCAAATAATCACTTCCTTAACATGTACATGCATATTATTATTGGTTCTACATCAAATGTTGAGGCGAAGTACAATATTTAGATCCCCCAAACATTCCGGTGACTATCCATCCCTTCCGCCGACTGACTGCCAAGCCTCATCGGTTTGGGACACAAATGATGTAGATCCTTGGCTAGCCAGTTTTTCTGCAGGAGAGTCGGAGTATTCATTCCATGTTAAATTATTTAGATACCCTTTATTTTACGCTTAGCACCAATATCTATACAAAAAAAGTCGGACCTACAATAGGCATCCGACTTTCTTAAAATTATTAATATACTTTCAGGATACCCATTATTATTATTGTGAAGTACCTTTTCTAACTTTATCTATTCACGAGCCCGACTTTTTATAGGATAAGCTGGTCTACTCGTAAAATTAGCTCTGCAATTTCTGGCTTACTAATTTGATCTTCTGCACCTACTTGGTCGCCTTTATGGCGAAGATCATCTGTAATTAAGCTTGAGAAAATAATGACAGGAAGCTTTTGGAGATCTGGATGCTCCTTGATTTTTCGCGTTAAATGATGCCCATCCATTTGTGGCATTTCAATGTCCGTCACGACTAATTGAATATGCTCGGATACATCGCTACCAGCTTTAGTGATCGATTCTAAGTACTCATAAGCATCACGACCGTTTTCAAAGAATTCTACATTCTCGTAACCTGCTTCATTCATAGTATCGAATAATAGCTTACGTAATAATGGTGAATCTTCAGCAATTAAAATTCGTTTTTCAGAGCGCTCACGTTTCCCAAGCTTTTTAACAGCTTCTACACTAATACCTGAATCTGGATTAATGTCTACCATAATTCTTTCGAAATCTAGCAATAAAATCATTTGCTCATTTTGCTTAATAACACCAATTACTTGTGATGTTCCTCCTTGATACATATCAGAAGGTTTCTCGATTTGATCCCATGAAATACGATGAATCTGTGTAACGTTATCGACATGGAAGACTACCCGCTGTTTATTAAACTCAGCTACAATATATTTTTGTTGAGGATTACGCTCCGTACTTTGTATGCCTAATACTCGAAGCATATCAACTACTGGTAAAACTTCACCTCGTAATTGAATAATCCCTTCTACATGCGGGTGCGCGTGTGGAATAAATGTTACTGGAATCGGTTGAATAATTTCTTTCACTTTAATAACGTTAATCCCGAATTTATTGTTAGCTACTTCAAATTCAACAATTTCTAGCTCATTTGTGCCACTTTCTAATAATATACCTTTATGTTCCAAAGCAACCCCGCTCCTTTCTTTTCATCTTCTATTTATAATTCAATTGTATCATAGGCAATACATTTCTCCTACTTGCTATTACCATTTTTATCATGAACTTTTAGATGTATCAATAGACCAATTACCGTCATCACTATTAATGTCGATAACGCAACACGACTTGCTAGCGTTCCGTAATCCTTCATCCATAATGTAACCGTTCCATAAACTGCTGGCCCAATAATGGATGATACTTTACCCGAAAATGCAAACATACCAAAAAATTGGCCACGTTTTTCTTCAGGAGACAACTCAATAATATATGTTCTCGATGTTACCCACATGGATCCTAATGATATACCAAATATACTACCAGCAATCCAGAACATCCATTGCTCTGTAGCAAAGACAGCAAATACCAATGCGATAATCATTAAAAGTGCTACCATCGTAATCGCACGTTTAGCTCCGACTGTTTTTGTAATATAGCCAAACACAATCGAGCCAATAATTGTTGATACAGTAGACACTAAATACAGAACGATAAACTGACCTGAAGTAAAGCCTACAATCGTTGTAGCATATACAGCCATCATTGCAATCGTTGTTGCAATAGCATCATTTAAAAAGAAATAAGCAATCATAAAGGTGAAAATCGCTTTATACTGCTTC
This sequence comes from Lysinibacillus sp. TE18511, assembly GCF_054062295.1. Classification (NCBI taxonomy): domain Bacteria; kingdom Bacillati; phylum Bacillota; class Bacilli; order Caryophanales; family Bacillaceae; genus Lysinibacillus; species Lysinibacillus sp. TE18511. The sequence goes on along the minus strand of NZ_JBSSFD010000003.1, from coordinate 137,324 downwards.
ATATCCTTAAAGGTTTGAATGATTTCTTTATAGCCATCTAGAAACTTAGTAGATTTACGTTGAGCCTTTGGAATTGGATGATCTTTATTAATAAAAAATAATGGCAATGAAAATAATAAATATAAAATAGCAGTTGGAATAAAAGCTCGATGAAAATCACTGTTTCCTACATACAAATAAACAAGTAGCCCAAAGAGTGTGCCTAAATAACCAATTGCTACTCCATAGCCTGAAATAAGTGGCATTTCCTCTTTTGTCCCTAAATCTCCCATCATCGAATCATAGAATACGAGACTTGAATTAAAGAAAAATTTCGCAATGACAAAACTAGCGACAACTAAAAATAAACTAAGTGGGACACCTGAATAATTCGTTGACGTCTGTAGATTCGCAAAAACACCCATAAGAAAGGTAAAAACTATTGATATAGAAGCAAACCAAACGATAAATTTCTTTTTATAGCCTGTATTATCAATCCATACACCAAAAAGTGGAGAAAAAACGACCAGTAAAAAACTTGCAATGGCATTTGCATACGAGATAAAAGTGCTCGCCACCTGCTGCATGACCTCATTCTTTCCTAAAACCTCATCCATATAAAATGGGAAAAATATCGTATTAATATTTGAAGAAAATATTGTATTCGCAAAATCATAAAATGCCCACGATATAATTGGCAGTGATAAATAAAGAGCTAACTGACTACGATGCTGTACATCTATTGCAGAACTTTTTTTCATAAAACCCTCCTCCCCATCCTCTATAATATTAAATTAATTTCTTCCTGCATTAAAAAAGACCCGATATTTAAAGAAAATTAATGTTATTTACAATATACACGCAATTCCACTTGACTAACACTTTAAAATGAACGATTCTTCTCCCCTTTTGTAAACTACAAAAGATTTATATGAATACTCATTAAATGATGACTATGGAACTTAGTGACTTTAGACATCATAAAAAATATCCAAGCCCCCTCGCTTGGATATCCATCGTGCTATTCTTCCGTATTCACCCACACGGAAGACCATTGTTCAATTGCTTTAAGGACTGGTGTCAGTGCATGTCCTTTTTCTGTCAGCTCGTACTCAATCACGACTGGCGTTGATGGCATAACTGTACGTGCCACAATGTGCTCACTCTCTAATTCTTTTAATCTTTCCGTTAACACACGACTGCTAATCCCCAATTGATTTTTAATTGTTGAGTATCGTTGAGGACCTTCCAATAACTGATAAATAAGCAAGGTATTCCAACGATGATTTAATATTTTTAACGCCTTTTCAAATCGTGGACAAATATTTTTTTGCTCCAATTTACCTGCCTCCATAGTATTTCATTCTTATTTAAGAGTATATCATTTTTTCGAAAAAACAGTTTTATAAATAAAATTTAGTTACTTGACAAAAGTTGTTTTTAAAAATAAACTAAGTTACGAAATGTAAGTTAAAAAACAAAAGGAGTTATTAATTATGCAAAATATTGGTTCAACTATTTTACGTGTCGTTCTTGGCTTTACCTTTGCCGTTCATGGTTTTCAAAAGTTTCAAGGTGGTATAAGCTATACAGCTGATTTTTTTAACGCTATTGGTATTCCAGGCTTTATGGCTTATATTGTTGCTATTATCGAACTAGTTGGAGGAATAGCAATTATTTTAGGCATAGGTACAAGACTTTTTGGAGCTTTATTGGCCGTGACAATGATTGTTGCCATTTTTACAGCGAAGCTTAGCGTTGGCTTTATTGGCGCAAATGGCTTAGCCGGATATGAACTAGATTTGGCTTTAGCTGCAATGGCTCTATACTTTGCACTTGCAGGGGCATCTAGCTTTTCTTTAGATGCCAAACTTTTTGTTAAAGAGTAATGCTTCCGCAACTTGCTATTTTCTGTGTGGTAGTGGGCAGCTAGATCAATTTCACATTGGCGTAATTGCGTCCGAAAGCTTTAGGCCAACAGATGTTTTTTGCGCGAAAGCGAAGCGAAAGCGAAAGCGAAGCGAAAGCGAAGCGAAAGCGAAGCGAAAGCGAAGCGAAAGCGGTAAATGTTTTTTGCGCGAAAGCGAAGCGTCAGCGACAGATGTTTTTTGCGCGAAAGCGCGGTGGGAGTCCTCTACTGAATGAAGATATATGAAAAACCGAAGTATCAATCCTTCCAGATGATACTTCAGGTTCCCTTAAATTCTTTTTCAGTTTTCTGTCATGTGAAGCAACTTTTACTATTTATTTATAAGCCTTTAAAAGTGCCTGTGTACCATTTTCACCATAGCCCTCTTCAATAAGCTTTTCATACATTTCATAAGCAAGTGCTAAACCTGGTAATGTAATCCCCATTTTTGTAGATTCATCTAAAGCAATTTTCATGTCTTTCACAAAATGCTTAATATAAAAACCCGGTGCATAATCATTTTTAATCATACGGGGTGCTAAATTACTTAAAGACCAAGAACCTGCTGCACCTGAAGAAATAGATTGCAATACCGTTGATAAATCGAGCCCTGCCTTTAAACCGTAAGCCAGTGACTCGCATACACCAATCATACCTGAAGCAATAACGATCTGATTACACATTTTAGCATGCTGTCCTGCACCAGCTTCACCTTGATAAACAATATTTTCACCGAAATGATTCATGACGGGTAGGACTTTATTGAATGTAGCTCGACTGCCTCCCACCATAATTGATAATGTACCATTTTGAGCACCAATATCTCCACCAGAAACAGGTGCATCTAACGCTTCTACTCCAAGTCTTTGGGCATGTTCAGAAATTTTCTTTGCCAATGTTGGCTCTGAAGTAGTCATATCAATAACAGTATTGCCAGATTCAGCCGTTTGAAATAATCCGTTATCTCCAAAATAAACCTCCTCTACATCTGCAGGGTATCCAACCATTGTAAAGGCTATTTCCTTATTTTTAAATGCTTCTGCTGGTGAACTTGCCCAAGCTGCACCTAGTGCCATAAGTGGCTCTGCTTTCTCCTTTGTACGTGTATAAACGCTTACCTCATGACCATTTTCTAATAAATGCTTGATGATGCTAGCGCCCATAACACCTGTGCCGATAAATGCAATTCGCTCTTTTTCCATATGTAAAATACTCCTTTGTGTTGTAAAAGCTATTGATGGATTCTTTGTACCATTGACAGCCGCCAGAGGCTTTAGGCCAGCACGATGCTGGTCACTCAGGCGTTTTCACAGGATGTGAAGTTCTTAGCCTGAGTTCCTCTTTTCTGCGGATGTTTGGACACCTGCTGAAATAGTTAATTAACCAATCATTAGCTCTTATTTTATCTTTAGTGTAGTTGAATAAGTGCGATAATTCAAACTTCTCTTATTAACTTGTACTAAAAACCTTATGTGCTACATATATACGAGTAAAGCAATTCCGCCTTGGCGTAATTGCGTCCGGAGGCTTTATCTTCCTTCAATAGAATGAAGATAAAAAAAAGAGCAGTTGATGGGGTATCACTGCTCTAAAGGGGGAAATGAGAATGTTGCTGTGTTCAAATTAAGTATCCCCCCATAGAATACTTTTTAAACATTTATTTAAAAGTTTATACTCTGAATATCGGAACATTCTTTCAACCTTTTTGATTTTCTTCTTCTTCAAATGTTGTCTGTCTATAATAAGTATTCATTAACTGATCTAATCTGCGACTCAGTTGAATGGTTTTCGCATTTTGCAACCCGTTTTCTACACCTGAGCGAATCATCATCTCACGAGTTTGTTCCATTTGTTTCAAGAGTAGATTGACCATTCATACAACCCTCCACACACAAATAATCATACCATTATTATACATTTATATTTCATTTCTTACAGCATTAACTTACGACAATGTTCGACAAATTAACTTCTAGGAATTTCCTGATACGTGTAAATAACTCGTCCATTTTGTTTGGCCTCACCTCTAATATGTTTAAATAAAGGATGTTTTACAAGCACTTCTCGAAACTCATAAAATTGTTCCTTTTCTATTTCTATACTGCTTATTTCCCCGTTTTGTAATTGTTTAATCATATTTTCGTATTTTTCCATGTATTCTATCCCTTTCTTTTATCATTTTGTGTAATAAATTATGAATTATTCAAAAAAGGCTTTACGTTTCCCTTTTTTTCATGCAAACTGTATATTATTAGTCGATGAAGGAGCTGACTGTCTGTGAAAATAGCTGAGGTTGGAAATATTATCGAGTTTAAAGATGGCTTACAAGGTATAGTCGAAAAAGTAAATGAAAATTCGGTGATTGTTGATTTAACATATATGGAGAATTTTGATTCCCTTGAAATTGAAGAGAAAACGGTCGTCAACCATAAACGTTACAAAATTTTATATACAAATGAAGCTTAATAGTCTGAATAGTCCCTATTTGTCTTTATAGATGATATGGGACTTTTTTTTTGTTAAAATTAAAGTATGGAGGTTTAATTATGCTTACAAATTCGAAACAAACAATAATATTTCTCCTTTCTTTATTATTCGTTTATGGCATGCTAGCTTTTACCTTTGCTAACCAAGCTGTATTTTGGTACCTATATTCATTTACTTTGCTTGTATGTATTGCAATTGCACTTATGGCTGGTGAAATCGAAGATCAGTTACCTACCTGGCAATTTTTACTCTTCGGTATTGGATACGGTACAATAACATACGGTATTATACGCTTTGGCTATTGGCTTGCACCATTCATTAATGATTCTTTAGTACAAACAGTACAAAATTTCTTAAGAAACTATGGACCACACAATATTTGGCACTATATTTTACTGGTGTTCATTATAGCTATCGGTGAAGAGCTATTTTGGCGAGGCTATATTCAACAACAGTTGAAACGCTTTATGCGCCCTACTTTCGCTGTTATTGTAACAGCGGTTTTATGCGCCATCTCTATTGCACTAAGTGGTTTTATACTTGGTGTAATCGCTGCACTTATAACTGGCCTTATTTGGGGCTTTTTATATGAATGGCGTAAAAGTATGCCACTAATTATTGTAACCCATGTAGTTTTTGTACTATTATTATTTTTAGTGTTACCTTTACCATGATAACATTAAATTTTGGAAACATTTTATCTTTACCAACGTTTAATTAAGAAAAGGAGGGCTTTTCATGCAAAAAATGTTTTTTTCTCTATCTGCATTACTTCTAACAGCCGTTTTAGTCGCAGGATGTACTTCTGATAAAACAGAGGAATCTGATACTCAAAAAAATGAGCCATCAAATACACCGACTGAACAACAACAACAACAACAACCAGCAACTGAGGATAAGGCTGTAGATGAATCGCAAGAAACGCCTGCATCAAACGAAACAAATAAAGACAACACAGACACTTCAGCTAAGACAGAACAAGAAGTTAAATACAAACAAAAAGGCGAAGACAAAACTGAACATGCAACAGAATCTAAAAGTGTTGATCAAGGCTATAAAATGCAACAGCTACCTGGATTTACACTTTCTCCAGAAGAACCAGGTAAAGACATGTTAGTTTCTAATGAAAATTCAGAAGTATTTATGCGTATCGAAACAGTTGATGCATCACAATCAAGTTATGATGATGCAAAGACATCTATGCAAGATCATATGAATGCTGTTGGTGCACCAGTAGCCTTATCTTCTGAGGAACTAGCTGCATTTAAAGATGCTAAAAGCGTTGAGGGTTATGTTGTAGATTTTGATACCGAAAAAGTAGTCGGCGTTGTTTTTGAAAAAGACGGTTTAATTACAAAACTAACGATTCACGATAACGACGAACTAGATTTAACAGATGCTATGCTTAAAATGGCGTCAACTATTTCTAAAAAATAATTTTCAAAAAGACTGTAGACAAACTTGTTTGCTCTACAGTCTTTTTATGTTTTAAAAGCTTGCATTGTGCTAATAGAAACAAAGGTGACGGATAGAACATCAAAATGGGAGGTTCTTACATTAAAAAAAGTTGCCTCAAATGCATTGAGACAACTCTTTTTAATAAGACAGATCCTTTATAGATAGCCCTAATTTTTTTAATAAAGTAATAGCTTGGTCTTTTTCTTCAAGCGACAGCACACTCATCAATTCATGTAATTGACGTTCATGTTCAGGAAATAGTTCTCCCATGAATTCTTCACCTTTATCTGTAATTTCCGCATAGGTAACACGGCGATCTGATGGGCAGGAGACACGTAATAAATATCCTCTTTTTTCAAGCTTGTCAATGACATACGTAATAGACCCACTAGCTAGCAAAATTTTATTGCCAATTTGCTGTAATGGCTGTCTTCCTTTATGATAAAGAAGCTCTAATACAGCAAATTCAGTTGGGTTTAATCCATTCTCTTGAAAAAATTGATGTGTCGTTTCATTAATTGCTTTATGCGCACGTGACAATACAATATATAGTTTTAAAGATTGCTTTAAATCTTCTGACGTCATATCCTTTTCCTCTCAATTCGCTCTCTATACAGCCATTATAGCGATTTTAGAAAAGCATTGTCAAAAGCAATATTTAATTTTGTGCCAAATCATGGTGATTTATGCAACCAGTATGACTCCTTTTATGTTACTAAATAAGCAGAATCTTTCGTGGATACATCCATTTTATCTATCTGGTTGAATGTGTAAATTGGGAATTGTAAGTGGAAGCATGTCCCCTTCTGTAATTCGCTATTCACACCTATTACACCTTCATGCTCTTCAATCACCTTTTTCACGAAAGCAAGGCCTAGTCCTGTCCCTGTTGATTTCGTCGTGTAAAAAGGTTGGAATAAGTTTTGAAGGGTAGTGCTATCCATACCGGCACCTTCGTCTTTAACCATTAGTTCTACAATCGCACAGTCAATCACATTCATTTCTACTGTGATCGTTCCACCATTATTCATGGACTCCATCGCATTTTTAATAAGATTCATGAATACTTGCTTTAAGCGATTCTCATTGCCTCCAATATACACTTGGCTAGAAGGAGAGATATATTGAATCATAATATTTTTCATAAGCGCATCTGGTAGCATAAACTCAATCACTTGCTTCACAATGCTGTCTATCTCTAATAATTCCACCTTCATACTGGTAGGCTTGGACAATACTAAAAGCTCAGATAAAATTTGCTCCATCCTTTGGAGTTCACTATCGATAACAGATAAATACATGCGAGACTCTTCATCAGCTTTTAGCTTTAATAATTCGGTAAAGCCCTTTAAAGAAGTTAATGGATTACGAATCTCATGGGCAATACTCGCGGCCATTTGTCCGACAACATTTAAAGCCTGCTGATGTTCAACTTTATGTTGAAGTTGTTTCTTTTCTGTTTCATCAATAATGACTGTGACAATAATATTGTTATATTCATCAAAAATACTCGATATTTCATAATAGCAAGTTCTGCTAACTTGAGTTTCATCAACTACATGAATGCTTGCATGTTTTTCACCCATCAGTTTAGAAAGGTATGTTGTAATTTGACCATTATTCAACGTAAATGCATCAAATATGTGTTGATGTGCCTTATGAAGAAGCTGTGATTTTTCTATTTTTAAATACATTTCAGCATACTTATTTAGCCCAAGAATTATACCGCTAGCGTCACTTACAATAACAGCATATGGTAAGTAATCATAAGCATTGAAAAATTGTGATCTTTCTTGCTCTTGGCTAACATACAATTCATGAGCTATGTCATTATTTAACGTTGAAATTTGCGCAACAATTTCTTCTGTGTTCGGATCATAAAAACATTTGAAGGACATCATTTCGTATCCATTACTAGCTGTTTGAATATTGAAGATTTCTTCTGATCTCAAATCACTTTGTAATTGTTTGATGAACTTCGCCCAATTTAAATTTGATGGCTCGTCCATAACTAAGTAGCCAATATATGTTGAATTGAGGTTAAAAAGTTTAATAGCAGCCTCATTCATGTTCAAAATTTTTCCTGCTTTATTAAGAATAAGTGTTGGTGACGAAGTACTTTTCATAAGATTTCCAAAACATTGATTAATATCATTTTGCTTCAACTTTCTCACCGAACCTTTCAAAAGAGTAAAAAACCTCTTAATCGAATTTTGAGCCTTTACTATACTTTATGACTGCACGATTCTATTATTACAAAATTTAGTAAATTTAAGTATTTAAAATTATTTCACGAACTGTTCACAAAATAAATAGGTAAAAAGAATTATATTGTATGACGGCTACTTGACTGTTACAATAAGAAATTGAAGGGAAGATTATTGCATGAATACTATTTTAACTACGTTAAACGCAAAGTATATTCACACAAATTTAGCTTTGCGTTATTTAAAAGGTGCTGCTTTACCGGAGTTTAATCCAGTCATTTCAGAATATACAATTAAAGATCCTGCTTTTAATATTGTATCAGATTTGTTTCAAAAAAAACCTGATATTGTAGGATTTAGTTGCTATATTTGGAATATCGAAGAAACCATTCACGTTATCAAAATGTTAAAAACTGTCTGCCCAAATGTTAAAATTTTGCTCGGGGGTCCTGAAGTTTCTTACGATTCCCACCACTGGTTACGCAGAATTGAAGAGGTTGATTTCATTGTTATGGGCGAAGGAGAAACTTCCTTTAAACAATTACTACGCTATTTACATGGAGAAATTCCATTGGAGGATGTTCCAGGGATTTGCTACTTAGAGGATGGTAAAGTACGGATTCACGCACAGGCGCCAAAAATAGATTTGCGTGAGTTGCCAAGTCCATTTCGTTTTGAGGAGGATCTCCCTCATCTAAGTAAACGAATTCAATATATTGAAACAAGTCGGGGCTGTCCATTTAGCTGTCAATTTTGTTTATCTTCTATTGAAGTAGGCGTTCGTTATTTCAACCGAGAAAAAATAAAAGAAGATATTCGATTCTTGATGGACAATGGTGCGCGTACTATTAAGTTTGTTGACCGTACATTTAATATAAGTCGCAGCTATGCTATGGAAATGTTCCAGTTTTTAATCGATGAACATAAGCCAGGGGTTGTATTCCAATTTGAAATTACCGCAGACATTATGCGTCCTGAGGTTATCCAGTTTTTAAATGATAACGCACCAAAAGGTCTTTTCCGTTTTGAAATAGGTGTTCAGTCCACGAATGATTTAACAAATACTCTTGTACAGCGCCGTCAAAACTTTGAAAAACTTACGCGTACAGTGACGATGGTCAAAGATGGTGGAAAGATTGATCAGCATTTAGATTTAATCGCTGGTTTACCAGAGGAAGATTACGCAAGCTTCCGTCAAACATTTAATGATGTTTTCGCAATGCGACCAGAGGAATTACAGCTTGGATTCCTAAAACTTCTGCGTGGTACAGGCCTTCGTCTAGAGGCTGAAAAATTCGGCTATACGTATGTGGACCAATCTCCTTACGAGATTTTCTCAAACAATGTCTTAACATTTGATGATATAGTACGCATTAAACATGCAGAGGATGTACTTGAGAAATATTGGAACGATCACCGTATGGATCATACGATTGAATACTTAGTAACTGAAGTGTTTGAAACACCATTTGATTTCTTCCAAAATTTCGGTACTTATTGGGAAACAAAAGGTTGGTCGCGTATCGGTCATCAGCTCGAGGATTTATTCCGTCGTTTATTAATGTTTTTAGAAACTGTAGAAGGTGCCGATTTAACTATCATTCAAAGCCTAATGCAACTAGACTATTTAACGGCTCAGCAGTTCCAACCACGTAAATTATGGTGGAAAGAGCGCCCTACAGAGGAGCAACAAAAAGCACTTTATAATGCTTTACGTGAAAACCCTGCAATTGCAGGTGAGGAATTCGCCAGCTTCAATCTATCTGAAAAAGAGTTGTTTAAACATACGCTCATTATTCCTCATCACGTCGATTACCAAAATTTCTCAAATGGCAAAATTGTACAAAAAAATGGTTATCTCTTAACTTACTTCCGTCACGGTCAAGCACCATACTTTGCGTCAATCCACTCTATATAATAAGAAACGCTAGTCCATTAATAAATAGTTGGACTAGCGTTTTTGCATTCATAAAAAATTCTTAAATTTCTCAGTAACCTAAAAATGAAACTTAACAATTACTTTTTTAATGCCCTCATTTTCAAGAAAAGCCATACATTCTTATGGTCACCAGATGTGTAAGAAGGCATTACAATTATCCTAAAAAAGTTTAGAACTAAATTCTCAGTACACCAATGTAGGAACCTTGTATATAATACCCATTATTTAGTCATTATACTCAGGAAAAAACAATTTAAAATTTTTTGACAATTGTATGACAATAGCTATTTTTTTCAATTAAGCAATCTAAGTCACTTTTTATAAATAGATTTTCTACTAAGATAACCTTTAAAATCCTTAGTTTCATTTATGGTATTTCAATAAACTTTAGCGTCTTTCGAACTTGCAAACTATAAAGAGATTTACCAATTCCGAATAACAATGCCTCACAAAGAGTTAGATTAAAAAGGAATTACTCTATAAAAATTCATCTAACTAAAAATTACGAAGCCCAGGTACTCAATCAATTAATTTTGAGCCTGGGCTTTTTGAGATGTGTCAGTTACTTAACCAATTATTACACGCTCTTTAGGATAGTGATAGCTAGACTTTTTGCCTCTACCGCCACCACCGAGAGTGTACAGGAAGGAGATTAAACCGACACGACCAACAAACATTAAAATCATAATAATAATTTTACCAATTTCTGATAAATCGGAAGTGATTCCTAAAGACATCCCACAGGTTCCGAATGCTGACGTAATTTCGAAAATTATTTGAATGAGAGTCGCGTTTGGCTCCGTAATGAGTAAAATAATTGTTGCGACTAATACCATAAAGAATGCCAATAAAATGACAACAAACGAGCGGAATACATCAATTAAATGTATTTCACGTCCGAATACTTGAATATCCTCTTTTCCTCGTGAAAAAGTAATTAAGAATAGAATGGCCATCGCAAACGTTGTTGTTCGTATCCCACCACCAACTGAACTTGGTGACGAACCAATAAACATTAAAAAGCTCATAAAAATATCTGTCGCTTCACTGAAAGTTGTTACATCATACGTCGTAAGTCCAGCTGATCGCGTTGAAACAGAATGGAACATCGCTGAAAACAGCGCCTCATGCCAAGGCATTCCCTTAAAGGAATGGAATGATTCAAGCAAAAAAATAACGACAGCCCCTACCACAAATAGAATGGCATATGTAGAGGTTGTTATTTTAGTAAATAAACTAAATCGAAAATTCTCATGGCGATGGAGTAAAAAAGTTTTCACTTCTATCAGCACAGGGAATCCTATAGCACCAAGCACAATGAGCACCATCGTTACCAGTTGAACAAAGTAATCGTTATGAAACGGTAGTAAACTCATCCCTGTAATATCAAAACCACCATTTGTAGTTGCTGAAATGGAGGCAAAGACACCATGAATCAATGCTTCTTCCCAAGTATCGAAATAATTGGTAAAGTGCAAAGTTAAAATAACCGCCCCCACTACTTCAATGCCAATTAAGATTTTCAATATTTCTCGAATTAATTGAACAACCCCTGACAAATTGTATTGGTTATGGTCAATCATTATTAATTGACGCTCGCGCATACCAATTTTTTTCCCAACAAGTAACCAAACAAAGGTACCAAGTGACATAATGCCAATTGCCCCAAGCTGTAAAATAACAAGGACCATCACGAGCCCAAATGTTGTATAACTCTCAGAAATATTGATTGTTGTTAAACCTGTTACACTAACTGCACTTACTGCAGTAAACAAGCTATCTAATAATGAAACTTCCACACCTTCTTGATGTACGCCTGGTAGCCGTAGTAACAGAAAGGAAATCGCTATAGCTATAAAATAATAAGAAACAAGTACCTGAAAAGGCGTTACAAGTCTATTTGATGGTTTTTCCCAGGGCACTTTAACAACTCCTTCTCACATAATGCTAAACCCGATAGATATTAGTATAGGAAAAATACATAAAAAAATAAAGAGGAATAGATACGACTATCCCTCTTACGACTATTCCGTGACATCCGCCGGAGGCTTTAGGCCAAAACGATGTTGGTCACTCAGGCGTTTTCACAGGATGTGAGGTTCTTAGCCTGAGTTCCTTTATTTCAGCGGATGTTGTTTGCTGAAATAAGTTAATTATTTATCTTGATTTTTATGACGTATACCTACAAGATAACCTCCTAGTGCGATGGCTAATAACACAATCCAGAAAGTTAACTCCCATGCAGTAGAATGTGGGAAATCTACAGGTAAAATGCCCACTTTCTCATGTGACAAAGTTAGCACAACAAGCTTAACACCTACCCAACCTACAATTAAAAACGCAGCGGTTTCAAGTGATGGGTAGTCATTTAATATTTTTACAAACCATTGTGCCGCAAATCGCATCATAATGACTCCAATAAATCCACCAAGTAACATGACAATAAATTGACCACCGTTGATGCCACCAACCTCAAAGTGACCTACCTCAGGTAAAGTTACAGCAATGGCAACTGCAGCAAGCATAGAATCGATAGCAAATGCAATATCCGCAGCTTCCACCTTAAGAACTGTCATCCAAAAACCAGAGCCCTTTTTCTTAACCTTTTCATTAGACTCCTCTGTTGAATCCTTTTTATAATGCAAATCATATATATTTTTGGCAGACATAAATAATAAATAAGCTGCTCCCAACGCTTGGATTTGCCAATAATTCACTAATATTGTGATAACAAAGAGTGCTGCGAATCGGAATATTAACGCTCCGAATAATCCATAAAATAACGCCTTTTTTTGTTGCTCTTGTGGTAAATGCTTCACCATCACAGCCATTACAACCGCATTATCTGCTGCTAATAGCCCTTCTAATACTACAAGTACAATAAGCACCCAACCGTATTGTAAAAAAATTGATTCCATTCAAGTGCCTCCCTCTAAAGCTCTGTATACTCAAAATAGTTTTTACTATTCGAGTACAAAAGAAAAGACCTCTGCCCTTTTAAAAAGGCAAAGGTCTCGCTAAGCAAATAAATACCTGACACTTCATGATCAGTACTTCTCTCTATTACTAGTAACTAAATACCCTAGCATAGAGTTATTCGCCTATCACACCCGATGGTAAAAACCATGTCATGACGAATGTGAATCCAGATACATCGCTCGTATCAGTTAGCTACTCCCCTTTGACAAAACGTCGAAGGATTTTCTTCTGTAAACTTATTATAGCACTATCATTTAAGGCTGGCAAAGTTTCTCTCCATTAATTCGTTAGTTTCACTGTATCCCCATTAACGGACAGTTTAACGCCCACTTTATATGAAAATGAGGATGCCATAAATGCCTATAGGTTCAACTATGAATCAATGTTTCATTGAGTGAAGTTTCACTTTATCTCAATTTGATAAATTTTATCTTCTTTATGCGCTAAATAGAAATCAATCATCCTAGGCATAGTCTGTATAAAATCGGGACATATAATACCTCCCTTTTTCAAAATCGCAACAGCTTCTGATGTATCGAACTTCGCATTCCAAGTTAAATAATCTAAAGATTCTTGCTCAACACCTAGATTTTTCCGAATAAGTGGCACTTGTAAAGATACTCTTGCCAGTGTTAACGGTAATCGTCCCTTAGGATAGCGGTTAGTTAATAATTTTACCATCGTCCGGTATACTTCCTGCATAGGATGTGGATTTGGATCCGTTAGATGCAAAGTTTTCCCTTCAGCACATTTTTCATCTACTAAATAAGTCGAGGCGTTTACAATATAATCTACTGGAACTACATTGATCGTTGATTGCGATTGACCAATATACGGAATAAATGGAAGACACTTTAATTTATCTACCATATTTAAAAAGAAATAAGGTCCATCGAATTTAACTGTCTCTCCTGTTTCAGAATGGCCTCGGACTATGCCAGGTCGAATAATTGTCAGTGGTAATTCTGCTTTTAAATCCTCTACTAGTTGCTCAGCTTCATATTTTGTTTCCTCATAATAGTTTTTAAATGCAGAAGGGCGAATTAGTTCGTTTTCACGTAAAACGCCTTCACGTGCACCTGCCACATACGCTGTACTAAAATACATATAGCGTCTTAAGTTTGGAAGCGTTCGAACAAATTCATTGACCATATTCGTACCATGCACATTTACCTTCCACGCTATATCGCGTGGTACTGCTAAATCATAAATTGCAGCTAAATGCCAAAGCACCTCAATTTGAGATACAATTTCCTGTCCAACTTGATTTTCTAGACCAAGATTCGGTAATGTAATATCTCCCTCTACAATACGAATAGAACCGTTAGGAAACTCCGCTAATATATTATCTTTTTCTATATTTGCCTTTATTAATTCACCAGCTAAAGCAATTGCAATTACTTCCTGAGATTGATTTTTTCGAAATAATTCGCGTATTAACTGACCCGAAATAAACCCTGGAAAACCTGTAAAAAAATGAACTCCCATCTCTCATTCCCCCTGAACTTACCGCATCTTCCTAGTTTCTTTATCCAATCAATTATGCCTCGGCATAATTGCGTCCGGAATCGGCTTTGTGCTTGCACAAAGAACTCCTTTCCTATTCCGTGACATCCGCCGGAGGCTTTAACTTCTATCAGTAGAAGTTAAGCTGTAAACAACTGGTACAATATATAATGTCAGCAAAGTTGATGTCACAAGTCCTCCGATTACTGCAATCCCCATAGGTTGATTCATCTCTGTTCCTTCTCCAATGCCAAGAGCAAGTGGCAATAATCCTAAAATTGTTGTTAATGCAGTCATTAAAATTGGTCGAATTCGATCCTGTGTAGCAAGTAAAATCGCATCGTACGTTGCCATTCCACTGGCCTTTTGTTGATTAATGTAATCTACAAGTACAATCCCATTATTCACGACAATTCCAACTAATATTAAAATCCCTATAATAGATGTCACACCAATTAGCGTGTTCGTAATAAACATCGCAATTACGACGCCTATAACCATTAACGGTACCGTAAACATGATAACGAATGGATATTTGAATGATTCGAATTGTGCAGCCATCACGATATACACAAGCACTATTGCTAGTACGACTGCTAAAAGCATATCTTTAATCGCACTATCATAAAGCTCACGATCTCCACTAAAGACAACTTGAGTTTCGGATGGTAAATCAGCTTTTTCCAATGCTCGATCCACTTTAGCTGAAATACCTCCTAAGGATTCCTCCGTTTCATAATCGACAAAAAATGCAACAGCTGCAACCTGATCAGAACGTCTAATCGATACAGGCCCTTCCTTTACAGAAACAGTCGCAATATCCTCTAGTTTTACAAATAAACCAGCAGGTGAACGAAGCTGCATCGATTTTAAGGATTCGATACTATCATTAAACACTTGTCCAAAGCCTGTATAGACAGGTAATACTGCACCATCCTCTGCAATTATTTGCGTAGTTAGTTGTCCCTTTGTCATTTGATTGACCGTTTGAGCAATTTGTGCGGGTACAAATCCGTAGTCCTTCGCCTTTTCTCGGTCTACTTCTACTTGAATTTCTTTTACAACGTTATCTAAATCCGTAGTTACTTTTGTGACGGCATTTACTTTTAATAGCTCCTGCTGCACTTTATCAACAGAGCTATGAAGTCGTTGCTCATCAGAGTCAGTTAACCTAAACGTTAATGTATTCGGTGAAGAGCCAGTTGACGTTGAGGCACTGAAGGCGATTTCAGCTTGTTCGCCAAGCTCCGCACGCAAATCTCGCTCAACCTCTTCTACAAACTCGAAAATTGAACGGTCCCTATCTGCTAAAGGGACAAGCTTTACATATAGCTCTGCTTGGTTTGCACTTGTCTGTCCTCGCGCTTGTGTCTGCTGTGTACCACCGATAAAGCTAACATATACGTCAACATCTTTCTCCTGTTTTAAGCGTTCTTCAATTTTCGCCACAACTTTTTCTGTTTCTGATTGTGCTACACCTTTTTCAAGATTCACACTAATGGATGTAAATCCTTCATCGGTTGGCGGTAAAAACTCTGTGCCAATTTTCGTAAGTCCAAACAACGCAAGTCCAAAACAAACAACGGCTGAGATAAGGACAAGCATACGGTGACGCAGTACCCAAATAACCGATGATTTGTAGCTCTTGTAGAAAAGTGACTCATTATGTTTTTCGTAAATATTTGTAGATGTCATTTTCAAAAAACGACTTGCCAGCATTGGGACAACTGTTAACGCAACGACTAAAGAAGCAATTAGGCTAAATGAAATAGTTAATGCAAACTCTGTAAAGATTTGTCCTATTAAACCTTCAATAAACATGACAGGAATGAATACTGCAATAGTTGTGAGAGTGGAAGCCGTAATCGCAAGTGCCACTTCCTTTGTCCCTTCCGTAGCTGCTACTATCGGATCCTTACCAAGACCTAAATGTCGTTCAATATTTTCAATAACAACGATCGCATTATCAACAAGCATACCGATGCCAAGTGCTAACGCTCCTAATGTCATAATATTGAGCGAGAAATTTGCAAAAAACATTAAAACAAATGTAACAATAACTGAATATGGAATCGCAATTCCAATGATAATAGGGCTTTTCACACTACGCAGAAAGACGAATAGCACGAACATTGCGAATAACCCACCTAAAAGTAAAGAAGATCCAATATTGCTAATCGCTAAATCCACATAATTACCTTGATCCACTAGCACATCCGCAACGATTCCTTCATATTCCTTCTTCGTTAATAGGTCATTTAAAGCTTCTTTAAAAGCCTTTGATACTTCTGCCGTATTTGCACCCGATTCCTGTAATACAGACATTAAAACTGCAGGATGCTCATTTGCTCTTGTTGTAGTTATGGATTTCTGCTCCACGCGCTCAACAGTCGCTACTTCTCCAACCGTTAAAGCTTTACCATCTATTGGATTTACTGAAATAATTAAATCAGCAATGCTTTCTGGCGAATTTAATGTACTAACAATACGAGTAGTTAACATTTTCCCATCAGCTGTTAACACTGGTTCACCAGGAAGAGAAACATTATTCGATTGAATAATTTGAATAATATCCGCTTGGGTTATTCCTTTCTCAACTAGCTTCGACTCATCTAAAGTTATTTGAACTTCTTCTATAAGCTTACCGGAAACATTTACACTTGCGACACCAGCTGTTCGACGAAGTTCTTTTTCTAAGGCTTCTGCGAGTAATCGCACGTCTACATTGTCATTTTCCGCACGTAGGGAAAGCTGTATTATAGGAAATTGTGATGGATCAAATTTTAAAAAACTAGGTTTCTCAGCATCATTTGGTAAAGGGGTCATATCGATTCGTTGTAATATATCGAGCTGAACATCTTCAATATTGGTTGCCCAATCAAACTCGAGAATAATTAAATTGGATCCTTCTTGCGAGGTAGACTGTAATTTTTTTATCCCTGGCAAGGTTGAAAGTGATGTTTCTAATGGCTTCGTTATTTTCTCATTAACCTCTGTAGGGCTTGCACCAGGATAAGAGGTAACGACGACACCTATTGGTGGACTTAACTCTGGAATAAGTGTAATCGGTATTTTTAATAATGACACGCCACCTAAAATAATGACCAATAACATCGTAACGATTGTAAAAACAGGCTTTTTAATAGAAAAATTACTAATGTTCACTTTTTACATGCTCCTTTTCTTTCTCGTCCTTTCTATGATAGCCGAAAAGGAGAATATTTTATAAATTTGGTAATTACCATAACGTGTGGTTGATTTCCGTTCCGACTGGACGCTTTGTTGCTGTCGCTTCGCTTTCGCACAGATAAAACATTTGCCGCTGACGCTTCGCTTTCGCGCAGAGCAGAGCTTCCTGGGGGCGTCCGATGAGCCGCTTTTGTTGTTGCTGACGCTTCGCTTTCGCACAGATAAAACATTTGCTGCCGCTACGTTAGCACTACGCTTTCGCACAGAAAACATCCGCTTCGCTCCAGGGTCTCGGGCCAACAGATGTTTTTTGCGCGAAAGCGTAGCGGCAGCAGCACCGATGTTGGTCACGAAGGCGTTATCACAGGATGTGATGCTCTTAGTCTTCGTTCCTCTATCGCTAATCCCCAAGGAGTCGCCCAGTCGGAACGAAGATCAACTTATATACATAGCAACCGCTTTAACAAATGCTATCCCAACGTTTAGTGATGAGTCTATATATTTGTAAACAATCAGATTCGAATTTCCCAATACTGTATATATTCTACATATAGCGCCAATTTTCCTTGTAAAAAAACACGAATCGCACATGTCGATTCGTGTTTTTTCTTATAAAAGGCTATATAGTTTAATGTTTTCGTTTTTATCAGCAAACCAACGCATGGCAAATTCGTTTTCAAATAAGAAAACAAGATTATCAAAACGGTCTTTAACAAGCATTGAACGCCCCGAAGACATTGATTCTTTAACATCCTCTTCATTTTCAATCCAGCGTGCAATTTTTGAACCAATTGGCTCCATCCTCACTTCAACATTATATTCATTTTTCATACGATGCTCAAAAACTTCAAATTGTAATTGACCAACTGCTCCAAGAATAACTTCTTCTGTATGCAATGTTTTATAATATTGAATAGCGCCTTCTTGCACTAATTGTAAAATCCCTTTATGGAATTGCTTAGATTTCATTACGTTTTTCGCAGTTACACGAACGAATAGCTCTGGCGTGAACTGTGGCAATTTTTCAAATTGGAATGTCTTTTTACCACCTACAACTGTGTCACCAATTTGATAAGTACCTGTGTCATATAAACCGATGATATCACCAGCAACAGCTTCATCTACAGTTTCACGGTCATCAGCAAGGAATTGTGTTGATTGTGTCACTTTGAATGATTTACCTGTACGAGATAAAGTCATGTTCATGCCACGCTCAAATTTACCAGATACGATACGTACAAAGGCAATACGGTCACGGTGAGCAGGATTCATATTCGCCTGAATTTTAAAGATGAAACCTGAAAACTCCCCATGCTCAACTGGATCAATAAATTGTTCATCCTCAGTAATACGAGGCTGTGGTGTTGGTGCAAATTGTAAATATGTTTCTAGGAATGTTTGCACACCAAAGTTTGTTAAAGCTGAACCGAAGAAAACAGGTGTTAATTCACCACGACGAATTTTTTCTTCAGAATACGCATTACCCGCTTCGTCGAGTAACATTATGTCGTCCATCGCTTGTGAATAATAAGAAGTCACTTTCATTGGGTGCTCGATTGCAAGTTCCCCATTATCATCAATTGGCAAGAAGCGTTCTTCTTCTTCCGTACGGAATTGCTCGATACGTTTATTGTAACGATCATAAATACCTAAAAACTCTTTACCCATACCAATTGGCCAGTTCATTGGGTATGCGTTAATGCCAAGTACTTCCTCAAGCTCTTCAATCAGCTCAAGTGGCTCTTTCCCTTGACGGTCTAGTTTATTGATAAAAGTAAAAATCGGAATACCACGCATTTTACAAACTTTGAACAGTTTTAAAGTTTGTGCTTCAATACCTTTAGCGGCATCGACAACCATGACAGCACTATCTACAGCCATTAATGTACGATACGTATCCTCCGAGAAATCTTGGTGACCAGGTGTGTCCAAAATATTGACACGTGATCCGTTATAATCGAATTGCATAACTGAAGAAGTTACAGAAATCCCACGTTGCTTTTCAATTTCCATCCAGTCAGAAGTTGCAAACTTACCTGTTTTTTTCCCTTTTACTGTACCGGCATCACGAATCGCGCCACCAAATAGTAAAAGCTTTTCTGTAATCGTCGTTTTCCCAGCATCAGGGTGACTGATAATGGCAAAAGTTCGACGTGATAATATATCTTGTTCTAAATTTGAATTCATCTCGTCATTCTCCTTTTTTCATACTTAATAATAATAAAAGAAGACTCGCCTTTCGCACAACCTTTTTACATGAAATCTCCAAAAAAGAGGTTCTTCTTAAAATAGAACCCAAAAGAAAACCCTTTAGTTATTACTAAAAGGGTTCTCTGAATGTCTTGAATTTATCACATTGTTGCATGTATGGCGGTCTCACATTCAAGTAGGCTCTACATACGGCACTAAGAGCAGCTTAATTACAGATAATAGCTATTATACGAATTTTAAACGGCCCGCTTCTATTGCAATTTCCGCATCACTATGAGGATATTTTGTATTCTCAATAATTTGATAATCTTCATGACCTTTACCAGCAAAAATAATCAAATCTCCTGGTTCAGCAACTTCTATCGCATGACGTACTGCCTCAGCACGATCTCCTATACATGCAAAATTTTCATGTAACATCCCTTTGGCAAGATCACCTGTTATACTATCGTAGTTTTCATAACGTGGGTCATCTGTCGTCAAAATAACGTATTCAGCAGCTGATGCCTTTTCTGCCATTGCTGGACGTTTCGATTTATCACGATTGCCACCTGTGCCAACTAGGAAAATAAGCTTGCCTTTTTTATATGGTTGAGCTGAAGAAATCGCTTTTTCAATTGCGTCAGGTGTATGTGCATAATCAACAAAAATCTGTACTGGTAAATCTGAGCAAACTTTTTCCATACGTCCCTTTACTGATGGTAATTGCTCAATTTGTTCAATGATTGTTTCCATTGAATAACCACGGCCATAAAAAGCAACCATAGCAGCAAGTACATTGTATATATTAAATTCCCCGAGTAAATTCATTTGTACATGATATATTCCCTCTGACATTTCAACGTCAAAAGATGTCTTGTAATCATGATACTCACAGTTAATAGCACGGAAATCAGCTGTTTCATTATTTAAACCATATGTCCATACTGGAAATGGTGTCATCGCTGCATAACGCTCTGACCAAGCATCATCAGCATTTAACACAACAAATTTATTCTTTTCTAAGTCTTGTCCAAGTTGAGAGAATAATAAGCCCTTCGCATGACCATATTCCTCCATCGTACCATGGAAATCAAGATGATCATGTGAAAGATTTGTAAAAATAGCTACATCATAATCTACACCAGCCAGACGTCCAAGTGATAAACCGTGCGAAGATACTTCCATAGTCATTAATCGGCAGCCTTCCATTTTTGCACGGAAAATCATTTGTTGCGTCGACAATGCATCACTCGTAGTATTTGCAGATTCATATAAAATACCATTTAAATTAAAGCCGATTGTTCCTGTTAGTGCTGATTTCTCGCCCATCCCATGCATGATGTTTTGAATAATACCAGTTACTGATGTTTTTCCATTTGTCCCTGTTACACCA
This sequence comes from Lysinibacillus sp. TE18511, assembly GCF_054062295.1. Taxonomy (NCBI): domain Bacteria; kingdom Bacillati; phylum Bacillota; class Bacilli; order Caryophanales; family Bacillaceae; genus Lysinibacillus; species Lysinibacillus sp. TE18511. Next base: position 116,085 of record NZ_JBSSFD010000003.1, on the reverse strand, counting down.
ATCATTGTCATATCCTTAGATGGATAATCAAAAAACTTTGCAGCTAGCAGGCCAACTGCTCGGTCCGTATCTTTCACAATCACCTGTGCAATAGTTTCTCCTAATGGTAATTTTCGTTCAGTCACAACGATTGTTGCGCCACCTTCAACCGCTTTCTGTGCATAGTCATGACCATCCACTGTATAACCTTTTATACAAACAAACATACTATTTGGTTGCACACTTCGTGAATCAATGACAATATCACTTACTTGGTCAGGTAATACTCCAATTATTTTTTTCAAAGGTAATGCACTTAACAATTCCTCTGCATACATTTCATAGTCCTCCAATCAATCTCTACACTCATTTCGTCATTTGTTGTTTTTTCGACAAAAAATGACAATATGAATACCCCCACATTCTATTGAATTTATTTTACTACTTATTCATCCATAAATAAAATGCCTCTTAGGACGTTTTTTCGATGAAAACGCTATCATTTTGATATATCTTAAATATTTCACTGAAATGTACCTAATTTATCAAAAATCGGCATTTATCGACAACTGTATTTTTTAATTGGAAGCTATATATCTGGAGAGCTTGTTTAAATGTCACGACTAAAAGTGAGGTGTCGAAGACCTTTTGTGTCCCGACACCTCATTCTTTACTATTTCATAAAAGTTCGTACAAGCTTAACTTTTTGTTTATACGGAGGAAATAGAATATTCGTCTCTACCTTTGAAGATTTTTTTAATATAGATTTTGGGTGAGTAAAGTTATCAAAACTTGCCTTCCCGTGATACGCTTTTACCCCTGATGAACCAACACCGCCAAATGGTAAATGTAAATTCCCAACATGTGTAATCGTGTCATTAATACATCCGCCACCGAATGGTAATTCCTCTAAAAAGTACTGAATAGCTTTCTCATGCTCTGAGAAAAAATATGCCGCTAAAGGCTTTGGTAACTGACGAATTTGGTGAATAGCAAGCGGCAAATCATCATACAACATCACAGGTAAAATCGGACCAAATAGTTCATCCTGCATTGAAGGATTTGACCATTTCACATATTCAACAATTGTAGGCTCAATATATAAATCATCTCGATCTGTTCTACCACCAAACGTAATTGCATCACGTTCTTCCGTTATTATTTGCTGTAATCGATCAAATTGTCTTAAATTCACAATACGACCATAGTCAGGGCTTTTTAATGCATTTTTACCATAGAAGGCACGAAGCGTTTCTTTCAATAATTTCATAAATCGGTCATAGACATCTTTATGGACAAGGACATAATCTGGTGCCACACAAGTTTGTCCGGTATTTGAGAATTTACCCCAAGCAATTCTTTTCGCTGCTACTTCTAAATTGGCTGTTTGATCGACAATTGCCGGACTTTTCCCACCAAGTTCTAAGGCAATCGGTGTTAATCGTTCTGCAGCTGCCTTTGCAACAACCTTCCCAACTGCCACACTTCCTGTGAAAAATATATAGTCAAAGGATGCATGAATAAGTGCCGTCACTTCTTCTTTTTCTCCTTCTACAACACGCACATAGGAAGGACTAAACGTTTCTTCAATTATTTTTTTAACAATTACTGCTGTATGCACAGATGTTTCGGATGGTTTTACAATAGCCGTATTGCCACCAATAATTGCACCGATTAATGGCTCCATTACGAGCTGGAATGGATAATTGAATGGGCCAATAATTAATGTCACCCCATATGGCTCTCGAACAATAAAGCTTTTCCCCATCTGAAATTGAATTGGTGTTTTTACAACTTCTGGTTTCATCCATTCTTCAACATGCTTTACCATATAAGAAATACTATCTAAAACAATACCAACTTCTGTTGCATATGCCTCAAACTCACTCTTTCGTAAATCTAAATGTAAAGCATTCAAAATTTCTTTTTCATATTTTAAAATTGATTTCTTCAGATTTATTAATTGCTCTTTTCGAAATTTTGTACTCTTAGTCGCTCGTGAAAAATAAAATTGACGCTGTTCTGTAATCATATTCTCTACGTCTTGTGGCGTAAAATTCATCATAAAGCACCCCTTTTTTAAAAATGGCATACATAGTTTTTTCATTTTGAAACAAACTATCTTTGTCTATACGATACAACATTGAAAGCAAAAATTCCTCTTTCTTATATTAGTTATGAGGTGATGAGGTAATGAATGTAGCTAAGATGGTTTGTGATTTTTGGAAATTTACAACTACATATTGAAAAAGAAACGGGGGCGTAGATGAATGACAACAACAACAGGAACTTGGTGGGAGTCTATTTTTTCTGGACCATTAGCGCACGGTATTAGTGAAGAAAAATTATTGCTATTGCAAGATGAGGCTTTCTTATATCTCTCTACAACATCAGTTGAGAAAAACCAAGAACTTGATACAAATTAAAAATAGCGCATTATAGGCGGTTATTTCCTATAATGCGCTATTTTGTAGACTTGATACTTATTTCTCTTAAATGTATTTTTAGCCGTCAATTTTCTACTGTGCTCGCTCTATCGTCTCATTTGCGACAACGATTCCCAACTTTTAGTGATGGATCCTTTTTAGTTTACTAATACAATTTGCTGTAACTGCTTTAATTCTACGTCAAGTCGATTGATCGCTTCATCCTCGATGGCAAAGCTTCCATCTTCAAGCCGAATGATTTGTTTATCCACAATATATACCGAATGCGAAATAGTGGTAGCTCCTAGTACAGCTAAAATTGGTTTCAATGCATATTCTAACGCAAGTAAACGCCCGATAGAACCTCCTACAGCAATTGGTAAGATTATCTTTCGATGCAATGCTTTTTGTGGCAACAAATCTAAATAAGTTTTCAAAATCCCTGTATATGAAGCTTTATAAATGGGCGTTAATAGTACGATAATATCTGCTTCTTCCACCTGTTTATTTTCTAAAATGATGACTTCACTTGCAAAATTTGCTGTAATTAAATCTTCTGCAGGTAATTCATGCACATAATTTGTATGTACCTCTATTCCTTGTGTTTTGAAATAGTTCTCTACCTTTTCATGAATCGCCGTAACGCGTGAATTTCTCGAATTGCTGCCATTAATAATAACTGCTTTTGTCATATTAGCCACTCCCTTTAAGCTATCTATTTGCCTCTAAAAAATTAAAAAAGCCTCTATGTTTACAGACGGGTGCATATCCCGTTACGTAAAATAGAAGCCTCTAGATGTCTAGTCAACTCAAGTTTTAATACCAAGTAATCTTATGAATTTAATTTAACATACTAACTTGTAAAGTCAATAAATTTTAAACTTTTATTGATGAATGGCTTTGTCAAAAAAAGCTTTTGCAGCATCCCCAATATGCTCTGAAACTGTAGGGTGTGGGAAAATCATATTTGCGAGCGTATGGACAGTGCCTCCAGCATTTTTAGTAGCTAAAATAGCATTTAACATTTCTGTTGCCCCATCAGCAACAACACATGCTCCTAAAATACGTCCTTCCTTTTTCGTTGCAATAAGCTTAATAAAACCTCCTGTATTCCCTTCCATTAATGCTTTAGGATTTGTCTGTAAAGGCATTTGAGTCACCGTATAAGGTTCTTCAACCTGCTCTTCCAGTAAACCAAATGTTGCAATTTCAGGATGTGTATAAACACAACGAGGAATCAACGTTTGATCAATCAGTGCCGGCTTATTTCCTAAAATATGATCCACAACATGAATTCCCTCTGCACTCGCTGAGTGAGCTAGCTGGTAACCACCAACTAAGTCGCCAATGGCATATATGTGTGGCTGACTTGTTTCAAGATGCTCATTGACAGCAATCAATCGACCATCGAATGCTAGACCAAGCTGCTGAGCGATTTCTGTATTTGGACGTCGACCTGTTGCAAACAAAAGATTTTCATATGTATAAATGCCTTTAGATGTATGAATTTCGTTACCATTAAAATGCTCGAATTGAAAATCTGTTACAAGCTCAATACCCAGCTTTTCCATCTTTTCGCGAATAACCGGTCGTGCATCCGGTTCTTCTGTCTGTAAAATATCTTCACTATGATTTAGCATCGTCACCTTCGTTCCTAGTGGTGCCAGGCTAAATGCCATCTCCACAGCAATAACGCCACCACCAATTATTGTTAACTGCTTTGGCAACTCCTCAATATCAAAAAACGTATCCGTTGTAAAATATGAAGACGTCTCTAAACCTTTAAATGGCGGGACAAATGGTTTACTTCCTGTTGCTAAAATGATATCCGTTGCAGTAAAGGACTCACTTCCAGCAGTTACAGTTAAATCCTTAGCTACTGCTGCTTCTCCTCGATAAAAGGTAATTTGATTGCTCAAAATATAATTCTCAATATTCGTTAAAAGCTCATCAACAATAGCATCTTTACGTTTCATTAATCGCGGGAAATTCACATGTACTGTAGGAGTTTCAATTCCCCAGTCATTACCACGTTTTATTTCCTGAATAAGCTTGCTATGCTCCAATAAAATTTTCGAAGGAATACAGCCGACATTATAGCAGGCTCCCCCTACTTTATCGCGCTCCACTAAAGCGACCTTCTTGCCGCATTTTGCTGCATGAATGGCTGCCACGTATCCCCCTGGACCTGCGCCAACAATTGCAATATCAAATTTTTCCACGAAATTCACCTCATTTACCACCATATCATTTACAAAATTTGAATGCAATGCCATATAATTGGCTCATCACCATAACGTGTGGTTGATTTCCGTTCCGACTGGGCGCTTTGTTGCTGTCGCTTCGCTTTCGCACAGATAAAACATTTGCCGCTGACGCTTCGCTTTCGCGCAGAGCAGAGCTTCCTGGGGGCGTCCGATGAGCCGCTTCACTCGCGTTGCTCGCTCCAGGGTCTCGGGCCAACACGATGTTGGTCACGAAGGCGTTATCACAGGATGTGATGCTCTTAGCCTTCGTTCCTCTGACGCTGATCCCCAAGGAGTCGCCCAGTCTCCACTCCAATCAACTTATATACAAGGCATACGTCTTAACAAATGTCACCCACAACTTTTAGTGATGAGCCATATAATTTGCAGGAAATTTAGCAACATTTTATCTACTTCAAGCTGTTATCATAAAAGGAAAATTTGTATGGCCTCAGATATTTTTATTGTCAATCAATCATACCTCAGCATCATTGCGTCTGGAATCGGCTGAAGGCATGAGTCCAACAGATGTTTTTTGTTAAAACGTTAAGGTACAACATTCAAAAATCTCTCATTATTCTTTATTGAACAACGAGAGACTTAAATTTTCACCATGATGGATGAAGTATTTCATAGAAAATCTAAAGCAAAGGTTTTCGATAGGGTACCGTACCTTTACGCGGATATTTACTGTGCTTTCGCGGATATTCCCTTGCTCCGCGGGTTAATAAATATTTCGTTGCCAAAAGCGTTGCTGGGCAATGGCATCTACAAATTTTTTAGCGAAATCTTTGTTGCCAGTTGCCAACACAATTCCTGGTCCTACATTAGCATTGGACATATTAAAAAATATAGTACCAGATGTGGCAATGCCGATCGGTTTATAATGTCTATACGCTTCATTAATATAATTTACAATATACGAATTAAACTTTGCCTGATTGTTTGCCTTTACACCTACAACATATAATGAATCAAATAGTACCGCATCCGTCGTAATAAATGTGTCACTTGCTGTTAACTGTACGCCATCACTGCTAGTAACGACCCCTAATCTGTCAGAAATAATATTGTACCGAACACCTTGTCTTGTTAAATATTTCAGCACTTCTCCGACTTCATTTGCGTCAAATCCATCACCTATTAGTACACCTACTTTAAGTGTTTGTGGCACTTTTACTGTATTAGCTTGGCTAAGTGCAGGTGATGATAACGTGACATTTATTTGCTCCCCTTTTGGCCGATTAACACCAATATTATCAGCTACAGTTGTTGCCATTTCTTTATCCACTCGAACGAACATATCAACAACCTGTTGGCGTACTGACTTACTTTTCACCTTCCCTACCTCAAAGCTGAAGGCATCGATGATATGTTGTTTTTCAGGAGGTGACATACTATTCCAAAAAAGCCTTGCCTGTGAGAAATGATTATCAAAAGATTTACTGCGTGCTCGTGTAATCCGTCCTTCAACCTTTTCTTCATAATGGACATAGCCGCCCTCCCTTGCAGTAGAGGTAGAAGGTGTATTATTTGCGAGAGAATTTTTATGATAGCTTACTCTCCCAACATTAATAGTTTGTCGACTAAAGCCATTGCGTTGATTATTATGAATTGGACACACAGGTCGGTTAATTGGTATTTCACTAAAGTTTGGTCCACCTAATCGTATGAGCTGTGTATCTAAATAAGAAAATAGCCTTCCTTGTAGAAGTGGGTCATTCGTAAAATCTATGCCTGGCACAACATTGCCGGGATGGAAGGCGACTTGCTCTGTTTCAGCAAAAACATTATCTACATTGCGATTCAAGGTCATTTTCCCAATCTTTTTAACTGGCACTATCTCCTCCGGCCAAAGCTTCGTTGCATCCAATATATCAAAATCAAATTTAAATTCGTCCTCTGGCTCAAGCATCTGTATACCCAGCTCATATTCTGGATAATCGCCAATCTCAATTGATTCCCACAAATCACGTCGGTGAAAATCTGGATCCTTTCCAGCAATAATTTGCGCTTCATCCCAAACAAGCGAATGAACACCTAGCACAGGCTTCCAATGAAATTTCACAAATCTGGACTTTCCTTTATCATTGACGAAACGGAAAGCATGAACACCGAAGCCTTCTATCATTCGAAAACTTCTAGGTATTGTTCGATCAGACATATGCCACATAATCATATGTGCAATTTCCTGATTGTTCGCCACAAAATCCCAAAATGTATCGTGCGCTGAAGCTGCTTGTGGCATTTCATTGTGAGGCTCAGGCTTTACCGCATGAATTAAATCAGGAAATTTAATGGCGTCTTGAATAAAAAAGACAGGTATATTATTACCAACTAAATCATAATTGCCTTCATCCGTGTAGAATTTCGTCGCAAACCCACGAACATCTCGTGCAGTATCCATCGATCCTAAGCTGCCAACTACAGTCGAGAATCTGACAAAAACAGGTGTTTTCTTATTTGGATCCTGTAAAAAACCCGCCTTTGTATATTCTTTCATTGACTCATACAGCTCAAATTCCCCATGTGCAGCAAAGCCTCTCGCATGTACAACACGCTCTGGAATACGTTCATGGTCAAAATGTGTCATTTTTTCTCGAAAATGAAAATCCTCCATAATGGTTGGCCCACGAACTCCAGCCTTCAACGAATCCTCATCATTCGAAACTTTTAACCCCTGATTCGTTGTCATCTTTTTTCCTTCATTATCGACACGAAACGGCTCCAGCTGCTGATCCTTTACATTCTCATCTGAATTTTTGCGCTGATTCGAATTAGAATTATCCACGCAATCCCCTTTCATTCCAATACTCATAATTCTCAATATACACTATATGTTTTTTTGGAATAAACATGCTTCAAGATTGTTGCTATAGCAGAAATACGACCGGCACTAAGGGCATGCCGAAAAGTGGAGGTTTCAAAAAAAGTCCGCTAAACAGTGACTTAAAGTTACTATCGAAGTGGTTATAGAATAATTTCTATTAATAAATAAAACCTTGATTGGCAAATGAAGTAACCCCAAAAGTTAAATTGTTTGTCTAACAATCCGGGATCTGCCTCAAATTAGCCTATCAAGGTTTTTTATCACTATTCAGCTATCTTTTAAATCCAACCTATTAATCTAATTATTTAAACGCTTGAGCAGCTGTCACAGCTTTTTTCCAGCCTGCATAAATTTCCTCACGAAGTGATTCATCCATATCAGGTGTGAATTGACGTTCTAAATTCCAATACTCACTAATTTCATCTGTTGATTTCCAGAAGCCAACTGCTATCCCCGCTAAATATGCAGCACCTAAAGCAGTTGTTTCGTTAATAACCGGACGATCAACGGGAACATTTAATAAGTCTGCTTGGAATTGCATTAAGAAATTGTTTGCAACAGCGCCACCATCTACACGTAATTTTGTTAGTGGAATATTTGCATCTGCTTCCATTGCGCTAAGTACGTCTTTTGTTTGATAAGCTAATGATTCTAATGTTGCACGTACAAAATGTTCTTTAGATGTACCACGAGTTAAACCGAAGACAGCACCTCGTACATCAGAATCCCAATAAGGCGTTCCTAAACCAACGAATGCAGGAACTACATAAACGCCATCAGTCGACTCCACACGTTCAGCATATTGCTCAGAATCAGTAGCAGAGCGGAACATTCGTAAGCCATCGCGTAACCATTGAATAGCAGAGCCAGCTACGAAAATACTTCCTTCTAAAGCATAAGTAACCTTACCATCTAAGCCCCAAGCTAGCGTAGTTAATAAGCCATTCTCTGATTTTACTGCCTTTTCACCAGTGTTCATCAACATAAAGCAGCCTGTACCATAAGTGTTTTTTACCATGCCTTCTTCAAAGCAAGCCTGACCAAATAGAGCAGCTTGTTGATCACCCGCAGCCCCAGCAATCGGAACAGCAGAACCGAAGAACAGAGCTTCTTCTGTATAACCATATACTTCTGAAGAAGGGCGAACCTCTGGAAGCACGGAAGCAGGAACGCCTAAAATATTTAATAACTCCTCATCCCATTTTAAATCATAAATGTTATACATTAATGTACGAGAAGCATTTGAATAATCCGTTACATGTACTTTACCACCAGTCAACTTCCATATTAACCATGTATCAATTGTGCCGAATAGTAAGTCCCCTGCTTCTGCTTTTTCACGAGCACCTTCAACATTGTCTAAAATCCATTTTACTTTTGTGCCTGAGAAATATGCGTCGATTAATAAACCTGTTTTATCACGGAATAAGTCATTGTAACCATTTGCTTTCAATTCTTCACAAATAGCATTCGTTTGGCGTGATTGCCATACAATTGCATTATAGATTGGCTTCCCTGTAGTTTTATCCCAAACAACTGTTGTTTCGCGTTGGTTTGTAATACCGATCCCAGCAATTTGATTTGAATCAATATTTTTTGCAGAAAGCGCTGTAGCGATACAAGACAGAATGGATGACCAAATTTCTTCTGCATTATGTTCAACCCATCCAGATTGTGGGAAATGTTGTTGAAATTCTTGTTGTGCACTATGGAGAATGCTCCCTTTTTCATCAAACAAAATAGCACGTGAGCTTGTTGTACCTTGATCTAAAGCTAAAATATATTTTTTTTCTGACATCGGTCATACCTCCAAATATTTTTTAATTTCTTTCAGCAAGTGTTTTGGTAGCGAAAGCGAAGCGTCAGCTACAATTATTTTCTGTAGCGAAAGCGCGTCAGCTACAATTATTTTCTGTAGCGAAAGCGCGTCAGCTACAATTATTTTCTGTAGCGAAAGCAAAGCGTCAGCTACAAATATTTTCTGTAGCGAAAGCGAAGCGTCAGCTACAATTATTTTCTGTAGCGAAAGCGAAGCGTCAGCTACAATTATTTTCTGTAGCGAAAGCGAAGCGTCAGCTACAATTATTTTCTGTAGCGAAAGCGAAGCGTCAGCTACAAAAGTCCCCTACCTCTATAGGTGGTGAGATGAATGCGGATTTAAGCTACTTTTCAGCGGATGTCACGGAATCGGAAAGGAGTTCTTAAAGGATGTTAGCCTAAAATCATCGCATCCATGCGATAACGGCTAACTGACCTGCATCGGTAAAAACGCCACGTCCTGTGGCATTACCGAAATGACCGACATCGTGTCGGCCCTCGTGCAGGCCTAAGCACAAAGGCGATTTCGGACGCAATTATGCTGAGGCATAATGATTTACGCTTCACTTTTAACATTTTTCACTGTCATTTGAGCACCGATAAAAATAATAGCTACGATAATAGCAAGCAACCAGAATGCAATACTATTTTTCCCCTCAAAAATTTGTTGGAAAAATAGGGCACCGAATGTACCACCGATCATTGGACCAACAATTGGCACCCATGCATATGACCATCCCGAGTCACGTTTTCCTGGTATTGGTAAGAAAAAGTGAGCGATACGTGGACCTAAGTCACGTGCAGGGTTAATTGCATAACCAGTAGGCCCCCCTAATGCCATCCCAATAGCTACAATTAGCATACCAACTAGAAACGGGTTTAGCCCATCTGTAATTGTGTTTGTACCTAATGCTAGAATACCTAAAACAAGTATAAATGTACCAATCATTTCGGAAACTAAATTTGATAATGGATGTTTAATGGCAGGCATTGTAGAAAATACAGCCAGTTTTGCATCTGAATCTTTCGTACCTTTCCAATGTGGTAAATACATAAAATAAACAAGTACCCCACCTAAAAAACCACCAATCAATTGTGCAACAATATAAGCAGGTACGTCTTCCCACGGGAAATTACCAATTGTAGCAAGTGCGATTGTTAAAGCAGGGTTTAAATGAGCACCACTAATACCACCAACAGCATATGCAGCCATCGCCACACCTAGACCCCAAGCGAATGTAATCACCACCCATCCACCGCCAAAACCTTTCGATTTGTGCAGTGATACACCCGCAACAACACCACCACCGAATAAAATAAGAATCATCGTGCCGACAAGTTCCGCTGTTAATACAGACATATAAAAAACCCCCTTTGTTTTTAATACACCTAAAAAAACAAACCCACACTTAAACAAACTGCATACTAGCAGTTGAATAAATGTGGGTTCCTTTTCCTAACCACGCGCTTGAACTTACGTACATTCTAGAAAAAGTAACCCACATAATCAACTTATTGTTTAAAATTTTCCCATAAATCTTTGTTTGATGGCGTAATGGCCACTGCACCAGCTGATAGCGCCTCCTCTATACTTTCCACTGTGCGAACTAGTCCACCTGTAATAACAGGGATTTTTGTACGTTGATGAACTTCAGAAATCATTGAAAGGCTTTTTTCAAACGCAATCGTATCAATTAAAAAGACACGCTGAATAGCCATAATTCCACTAGATTTCGCCTTTATTAACATATTCGATTGAGTGGAAATAATGCCTGCCGGACGGATATCATTGCAAAAAAAATCAGCTGCAAAATTATCTGTTTTTAATTAAATCTGCATGAATAATTAACTTTGTAGCGTTACGATCTGCCTCGCGCCTGATTGACATAAGTAAACTAATATGCACTTCTAGTAGAACAATGTATTCGAATCGACTATTTAATACCTCCTCAAATTGCTTTACTGTACGTGCAGCGGGAATAATTTGTTGATTATTAAAATTCATTTGATTACCCCTCTGTATAAAAAGTCCGTCATAAAATATCTAGCCTATTTGTATACGGTAAAATCCTTCTTACTTTCCGCGGCAAGGCAAAAGCACATCGCTGTACTCCTGCCGCTACGTTTCTCTCATGCTTTGTCGCACATACAAAAGTCTACGTGGATTTCCACCAAAATATATCTACTTTTAGGACAGCTCCTCATTTTTTTATAATGCAGTTGTGGCTCTTGTTATTTCTGTATTTAAATCTTTTTCATATTGCTCACGTTGCTCAGTAGACCAATTTAATTGTTTTGCCATTTCATCTATTACTGCATCTTTGTACTTCTTCACAAGCGCGATATTAAAGAACATATAGGCTGTACGACGAATTATAAAATCGTTTGGATGAACAACCATTTCATGATGAATCCCATATAGTAACTGAGCATAGAGCATTTGAGGTAAAACAGCATGTTTTTCTTTTACATATTCAAAAACAATGTCAACATTTGACCCGTAATGATGTGCTAAATGTTTTGCTTCCGCTTCAGATAATCCCATATCAATGCCCATTTTTGTTCGTTTAGATGCGAATGCATGGAAGTTTTTGGAGCCACCAACATCTCCACCAGAAATATGAATATGCTTTGTATAACATGGTTTAGATGTAACCCCAAATTGTTGTTCTAAATCTTGCGTAATCTTATTTAAGACAATTTCAGCCATTTTACGATAACCTGTTAATTTACCGCCAGCGATTGTCACAAGTCCTGAAGAAGATTCCCATACTTCGTCCTTACGAGAAATTTCAGAAGGGTTTTTACCGTCCTCATGAATTAATGGACGAACACCTGCCCAGCTTGATTCGATATCTTCATCAGTAACTTTAACTTTTGGAAACATGTAATGAATTGCCTTCATCATATAATCACGATCTTCTTGATGAATATCCATTTTACGTGCATCGCCTTGATAAAATGTATCTGTCGTTCCAACATATGTTTTCCCATCACGAGGGATCGCAAATACCATGCGGCCATCAGACGTATCAAAATATACAGCTTGGTGTAATGGGAATTTGGATTTATCAAAAACGATATGCACACCTTTCGATAAAATTAAATGTTTACCATTTTGTTTTCCTTCGATATGACGAACATCGTCTACCCACGGACCAGCAGCATTAACTACCTTTTTAGCACGAATCGTAAACATGTTATAGGCAATCAAATCTTGTGCTACGATTCCATTAATTTTCTTCTGGTCATTGTATATAAAGTTTTCTGCCTTTGTATAGTTTACAAGTGTAGCTCCTTTTTCGATGGCTGCTTTGGCAACTTCGACTGTCAGACGCGCTTCATCTGTACGATATTCTACATATACTCCTCCGCCACGTAATTCCTCAGCTTTGACCAAAGGTTCTTTTTCAATGGTTTTTGCAGCATTTAACATATAACGACGTTCAGAACGTTTAACACCTGCTAAAAAATCATAGACACGTAAGCCAATATTCGTTGAGAATTTGCCAAATGTGCCTCCTTTATGGAACGGGAGTAGCATCCATACAGGAGTTGTTACATGAGGTCCATTTTCATAAACAATCGCACGCTCTTTTCCTAAATCTGCAACCTCTTTTATCTCAAATTGTTTTAAATAACGAAGCCCACCGTGTACTAATTTTGTCGAGCGACTAGAAGTACCAGCGGCGAAATCTTGCATTTCAACTAATGCTACAGATAAACCGCGGGCAACTGCATCAAGCGCAATACCACATCCTGTAATACCGCCACCGATGACCAATAAATCGTATTCTTTACTTTGTAATTCCTCAATCGATTGTTGACGTTGTATTGCTGAAGCTGTGCTCATAATGAATTTCCTCCTTATTAAGAACGAAAAAAGAGACCATTAAAAGCATATGCACGAAATGTACAAATGTTTTTAATGGTCTCTCAGTCGCTCAAAACTTTTATTAACTTGTAGTGTGTTTAAATAGGAAAGGCAAGTTAGATAATCGGAAGAATAACGACTAAAAAATATACTTTTCAATCATTTATGGGGGTCAAGATGTATCATATGTTCAGTTCAGTTGTCATAGCTTTCTGATCTTATTTATTCCCGAACACTAAAAATTCATGTTAAAAATTTCAGAGGTTGTTAATCTACAGGATGATCAATATTAGAGGACTATAAAAAGACTACCTCCAGCTTTTGATGAAAATCTACAACACGGCTGGTCCTCTATTAGATCCCCAGAAAATCTGCTGTTGACATTAAAATATGTATTGAATCATTTCATGTATGTTGCAATATGGGTTGTCACGGTTTTCTGTCTTGCGAAGTGCCATCATTTCCGTGCAGTTTTTTATAGCGACCTCATGCCGTAATGCGATGGGTGCAATAACTGACTCATCCGCTTTATGTCGGAAATAACGTGTTATCCCTAGATGTTGCTCCATCTTATCATTTAAAACAGCACGAGGATATTTTTCCGAAATATCGACCTCTTCAAAATGTAACAGTAACCATAATTCAAATGCCTCATTTGAGTAAGCAATATGAATATTTTTCTCCTCACAAAAGTCATTCACTTCTTCTAACTGCTTTTCAGTTAAATCATCCTTATCAAATACAATCCAAACTTCATCAAAATATTGATAGCTCGAATCTCGATAGGCATGCTGAGCTAGCTTAATAGCTGAGCGTTTCACGTTTTTAATTTTGACACTTACCAATTTTGAGCGCTTTAAAATACGCATTTGCTCAAAATAAATGCGCTCAGTTTCACCTTCACAATAAATTAAAATAGTTTTACGTAGTGTTCGGTTTCCTTGTTGACGTACTCTCACAGCTCAGATACCTCCACTTTATCTAAATATTGATTGGATAAGTATTCATTAATAACCGGTGTTGCACCAAACTCGCCCTTTAAGTAACGCTTGGCATAGGAAATATCTCCTCGTTTCTTCTGCAAATCTACAAAATCAAATAAGGAGTATAACTCGGATTCATTTTTAAAGCTTTTATTGACAAACCAAATTTGATCGGAACGTAATGGCTGATCCAATAAATCAATTTCATGACTTGTTACAACAAATTGATTACTGGCGTTACGTTTGCTGTTCATTATAGCCATTAAAAATTCACAAATCGATACATGAAATGCAGTATCAAATTCATCTATAAAGATCGTTTTTCCTTTATTATATGCATCTACCATAACACATGCTAAATGTAGCATCCGTACTGTTCCCTTTGAATCCATCGTCCAATTAATCGTCTCTGTACCGATTGGCGCACCTGCTTCATCGAACGATAAATAGTGCAAATCAATATCCACCTCTTGAATAACCTCCGAAGTGTCAAACTCATAAATAGTATTTTTCTCTCTGCGCTCAACATGTCTTGCTGTCACATTTTGAATAGAAAAGTCTGCAATTTTAAGTAGCTTAATGACTTCATTCTTAAAGGGTTCCTCTTCAAGTTTACGAATCAGTGGATGACTTGATAACCGGTTTGCTTCATCGAGGAACAGAATTTTATGTAAAAACCAATCAAATATTTTCGTAGCATCGGGGTCATTAAAGACATTTAATACTGATAAGAAAGCCGTATTATTACGCGTATATTTTGTCAGCTCTAACGCTGTGTTTTGGGCAGTTTCATACAAATATTCTGTCCCATCCCACTGTCTGATAAAGAGCTGTTCTTTCATGGACGTTGTCGTTTTAGCGAGGCATTCATAAAGAACCTGCGATGCATTATACTGTACCTCATAATCATACAGTACCCCATCTAGTAATAATGAAATCATAAATTCTGTCGGTTGCCCTTGCTGACCTCCTAGCTTAAACGGTTGGTAGGGCAAGCGCAGTTGTTTGACATTATTAAGGTTTTCAAAGTTAAACAACAAAGAACGTAACACTTTAATAGCTGTGAATAAGTTCGATTTTCCACTTCCATTTGGTCCAAAAATAAAAGCGCTTTTCACAAGACGAAACGATTCAAAATTCATTGTATGTGTGTCTTTTAGTTTTCGAATACGGTTTCCCGCGACCATAGAAAATAATGTTTCATCTTTATAACTTAAGCAATTTTTCACTCTAAAATCTACTAACATGTGTAAGCCCCCCGTTCAATTCCACAGCATTCCTTTAAAAATAATCAGGTGTGTTGAAAAATAATTATACTATAGACATAAGAAAACACTATTTTTAACCCGTGTAATACCAATTACAAAATATGTCAATTTACTAAATAGCAATGAAAGATCAAGCATGGTTTTGACGCTTGAACGAGGGTCTATATTTATTTGCTGATGAATGATTAGTTTCCCTCTCTCAATAAGTAATTGAAAATATAAAAAGAGGATTTTCTCCTTAAAGCAGGGTAAATCGTCTTAGATAGGCCTTTCAAACAATATATACTCATAAAACCTGTAAACGGCAAGGATTCGATGTGTCTTCCCTTTACGATGCAATTAGATTTTGTCATTTAAATAAAAGCGTTCGCCCATGCTGGGAATCAAAAGTTTTACTTAAATTCATTATTGTAAATATAAAAAGACGATTTTCCCTTTGGAGTAGGGTAAATCGTCAAATATTACACTTACAAATCTTCATCTTCATATTTAATGAACTAAGCGAGGTCCTGTACTTAAATTTCAACGATTTTTTCATTTTGTAATGCTTGCAATGTGCGCTCTATGCCTTCCGCAAAAGAAGTTTTTGGTCTCCACCCCATTGCTTTTGCCAACTTGGCATTATTTAAAAACGAATGCTCAATATCTCCCTCTCTTGCAGGAGCATATTGAATTTCTAAAGGATGATTTAAATGCTGTAATAATAAAATGACTTGATGAATCGACCACGCCTCATTCGTTGATACATTATAAATGCCTTGTAATTTAGCTTGCACACCGGCATAAATAGCATCTGCAATGTCATCTACATAAATGAAATCTCGTGTCTGTTCTCCATCTCCATAAATCGTAAAGGGCTTTCCTTCAATACTGCTTTTTAGCATGCTAGGAATAACCGCCACTTCCCCCTGCATACATTGTCTTGGGCCGAATACATTAGCAAATCTGTAAATTAATGTTGGTAAACGATAATCCTTTTGCCATTTTTCACAGTATGTTTCACCAATGCTTTTATTTAATCCATACATTGAAATGGGCTCACTAACATCCGTTTCTTCTAGTGGTGGATAGTGACTATCACCGTAAACAGCCGCAGACGAGGCAAAAACAAAATGCTTTACTTTATATTTTGACGATAAGAAGAGCATCTGACTTAGCCCTACAATATTCGTTAAAACGTCCTTCACTGGCTCTTGTATCGATTTTCGGACACTTGTTTGCGCAGCACAATGGACTACCACATCAAATGATATTTCCTTAAAGAGATGCTCACAAACCTCATCTTCTACATTCAAAAGATACGATTTATGCTCAAAGTCGACATTACGTAAATGGCCTGTGCTTAAATTATCAATAATATAAACATTTGCACCTTCCTTAAAGAAACGCCTTGCCACTGCACTGCCAATAAAACCATAACCACCTGTCACTAATACATTCATCCCATCGCCCCCAAAAACAATATGATGATTTATATGCAGTAATTACTAAAATTATGCAAGTAACTTAGTTATTGGGTTATTTTTATAAAATAACCCTAGTTTTGACTCATCACTATATCGTGTGGTTGATTTTTGTTCCGACTGGGCGCTTTGTTGCTGTCGCTTCGCTTTCGCACAGATAAAACATTTGTTGCTGTCGCTTCGCTTTCGCACAGATAAAACATTTGTTGCTGTCGCTTCGCTTTCGCACAGATAAAACATAAAAAACTGTGCCCGACTATATTCGAGCACAGTTTGCATGTTTAAGCTGGATTTACTTCTAGTTCAACTGTAATTTTAATGTCTTTACCAACAAGAACACCACCAGTTTCCAAAGCAGCATTCCAAGTCAAGCCAAATTCTTCACGATTGATTGTCGTTTCAGCTTCAAAGCCATAAACTTCTTGGCCCCATGGATTTGTCCCTTTCCCATTAAATTCAGTATCAAATGTTACTGATTTTGTTACGTCTTTAATTGTTAAATCACCTGTAATGGCAAATTCATTATCTAATTTTTTTGTAATGTTCGTTGATTTAAAAGTGATTGTTGGATATGTTTCGGCATCGAAGAAATCTGCTGCTTTTAAGTGATTGTCACGATCTTCGCTACGTGTGTTAATGCTTGCTGCATCGATTGTAAAGTCAATATTGGCTGTTGTTAAATCTCCAAGATCCGCCGCTTCTATATCTGCTGAATAAGTATCGAACACACCTTTTACCTTTGATACCATCATGTGTTTTACTTGAAAGTTAACTGCTGAATGTCCTAAATCAATGTTCCATTTTGCCATTTTAAATTCCTCCATTTACATTGTTGTTTATCTCGAATTCGAGATATATGTTAAAATATGAAGTAACTACATTAATTATGTTCAAGATAAAACATGAGTAGTTACTTTGAATACACTAGTTACCAAAAGTAATTGATTACTTTATGTAACTTACTATATATTAATAATTAATTTACGTCAAGTGATAAATTAAAACTTTGCTACCTTAGCAGTTTCCCCACACTGGCAGCCGAACTTTCTCGGTCTTTAAAATTACAATTTATATAAAACTCATTATTGTCCGTTTGCAAAATTGAATTATTAAGCTTTGTGCCATCGATTGAAACTCAACCAAATTCACCCTTAATATATTGAAATTTTCTATTAAAAAGGAATATCACGAAAAAATTCCTGATATCCCCTAAATCCTCTTAACAACGCCACTTATTTAACTAAACATTTCCAATATACCAATAATTAAAAGTAACAAACCAGATATAGCTGCAGAATATTTTCCAATAAATGTTTTAGTTAGTAAACTTCCAAAATGACTACCAACACCCACTGTTATAAATGAAAAAATGCCGATAGAGATTACTGTCCATAAGACTGATATACCGTTTGCGCCAATAGCAATACCTCCAGCTAGACAGTTGGCAGATAAGACAAAACCAAGTGTCATTGATTCTCTGAAAGAGATAATGTAATTTTTATCTTCATCAAATAATTCAGGTTTTTCTGCAATTCCTTGCTGAGAAAAACGATTTGACACTAAAGTCCACAATCCTATAGTAACTAACAGTAAACTACCTAACAAATTAGCTGTATGTGGAGAAATGAATTCATCAATCGTACTCCCGGCTGTAACTGCAACATATGTGACGATCATGGAAATGACCGCTATAGCCGCGTTCGATAAAACGGGGATCTTTACACGTTTTATCCCATAGGCAAGACCTATACCTAAATTATCTAAGTTTGCGGCTATACCTATAAGAATGATGGTTACCCAATGCATACTTTTCCTCCTCAAAATATTTGAAGCATTTGCACATATCATATGAGGAAAAAAATATTTTGTTCAGCCATCTTTGTATGGAATTGAATCGTGAAAAACTTGGGTTTTTTACGATTCAATGTCATTTACAAGCAAAGCACTGATGAATACTAATGTTATCACTTCAGTTATTAATGTATTAAAGTACTGGGCATCTTCTTCATATTGAATTCCACTTTTTTTGAAATAATTCATAATCAGGTGTTACTTTTATTTTTATAAAATTTCAATTTGCTCCTCCAAGTAAATTGAAATTTTTTGAATTATAAAATTCGTTTAGTAATCATCGTTAAGTAGTCTAAAATGAGGTTGTTTCAGTATTATTTCATATATTATTCAGCTGAATACTCGACATTTATTTTAGAATAATGCTATTTTCACCTATTACTTTTTCTATAAACACTTCTACTAAATTAGGATCAAACTTAGTGCCCTTCTGTTCTTTTAAATATGAAAGTGCCTCTTCTTTTGTCCAAGATTTTTTATAAGCTCTACTACTAACTAAAGCGTCATATACATCTACTATGGATATAACTCTCGCTTCAAATGGAATTTCTTCTCCTTTTAATCCCATGGGATATCCTGATCCATCCCAATTCTCATGATGAGATTTAATAATATTCCTTGCTATTTCTATATCTTCAAAGAGTTTATTGTTCATTTCATCAGATATTTTATTTAATACATCGATACCGATCAGAGGATGCATCTCCATGATTTTCCTTTCATGAATTGTTAATGTACCCGTTTTATACAGTATCGACTCTGGAATTCCGGATTTGCCAATGTCATGCAATACACTGTATTGAATAATTTTATTAATATACTCTACAGATAAATTATATGTTCTATCTTCAAAGAGGCTTAGCAAGAGTTTCTCTGATAGCTTTTGCACATTTAAAAGATGCCCTGCGATATCTACATCGCGCATTTCACTTGATAGAGCTAACAATTTAAATAATTCCTTTTGATCTATTTGTTTCTGATTCACTTCTTCTATCAATAGTTGTTCTGCCACGCGCATTACTCCTACATAATAAACAATTCCTTTTATTTCAATTGGAGTAATCGTTATAAATGAGTACCTTTGCTCTAATGATTTGTTAACATTAATCATCGTCCCAGACCATGTTTTACCATTTCTCAATGTATTTTCTATCGATTTATACATAACAAATGGTGTTGCACTCGATTTTAAACACCCTACTGGTAATCCAATTAGAAATTCTCTTTTATAGCCAGTGCTAATTTCATATTGTTGATTCACATCAATAATTAATTGATCTTCATCAACAATTACAACAGCATCACCCAGTTTTAAAAAATACGTTAATTCTTTTGGCATTTTTTTGCTCATTCGGAAAACTCCTCATCAATTGTTTAATTCATTAGCAAAACTAGCAGGTCGATCAGCCGACAATGCAACTTCATCAAATGCTTTACCCAATTCTTTCACGACATCAACAAAAATTTCCAATTCTTCTTGTGAATATTTATTATGTTCTTGTGTTTCCTTCATAGATTGTAAGATTTGTTCAAAAAATATGTCTGTTTGTTTCATAATTTCATGCCCGTCATGAACGGATTGGTTTATCATGTCAAGTGAAGATGATAACTTTTCCACATTAGTTACGGTGGATAAAATTAAATGAGCTACATTTGAGACTGATTTTTTCGTTACTTCTGATAGTTTCTTAACTTCTTCTGCTACAACTGCAAATCCTCTGCCATGTTCGCCAGCCCTCGCTGCTTCAATTGCTGCATTAAGAGATAATAAATTTGTTTGATCGGTTATTTCCTTTACAATATCTATAATGCCTTGGACTTCCTTTGTTATCTTTAACAATTCTTTTATATCATTGGAGATTATTCGGACTGCCTCATGAACTTTCATCATATTACTATTCTGTTTACTCATTTGAACTTTTCCATTTTCAGCCCGCTCTTCTGCTAAAGCAGATAACTCTTTTCCGGCATTGACGATCTCCATCATTTCTGTGCAAAGAATATGTAATTCCTTAAATGTCGCATTAGTTTGTTCTGAAATAAATACTAGATTTTCAGTTGAATTGACAACTTGAATTCCAGTTTTTGCTGCCTGTTTATTTGATTTTTCTTTAATTTTACTTGTCTCTTTATCGTATTCTTCAAGAACTATTTGTTCCTCTAAGTTAAATAATTTTGAAAGTGCTTTTACATTAGAATAATAAAGCTCTTTATCAGAAAAATTCTTTTCGATCATCTCAATAACTGTTATAAACAAATTTTGAAAGGCGCATAAATACCATTTTGTCTGTAGACCAATTTTTACATGCATTTGCGCTATTCTAGCTCTTTTTAAAAAATATTCATCATCAATTATTCCCGAAAACATTTCTAAAATATGTAATTTTAAAGTTCTCTTCAAAGCATCCACTGAACTATTTTTTTTAATAAGAGTCAATAATGAATCTTCCAATTCTAGATTATTGTAAAAGTGATCAACAATGTCATCTATTGCTTCTTCAATAAATGGTTGCAAGTTTTTAATTACTTGTAAGTCTTTTATTGAAAAATTAATCATTTTTATTTGCTTCTCTATTTCACTGCCATTTTGAATATCCATCATTATATTACTATCGAATAATATAATGCCGTTGTCTATCTGTATATTTTTATATTTCCAGCGCATGAATCAACCTCTATTCTTAAAAAAGCGAATATTTTTCTTTAAACATCACTTAGTAAAGTTTTCAATAGTAACTTATTTGGCTGTTGATACTTTTTAAAATAGATCTCCTGTAGCCTTTTTCCTAACCTTTCATAGTCTCCTCTCGAAGGAACTGAATTCCAAACAAATATATCTTCTGTTTTTTTTTGAATATTTAAGTATAAGCGGTCTGCTATGATTAACTCTGCTTCTTCATCTTCAGAACATAACTCAACATGGACAAAAACACGTTTTACTTGATTGAATAGATAAGGTATATCATTTATCATTGAAAATATTTTTATTTTAATGGTATCTCTATTAATAATACTTAATGTTTGTTTTAGTAATTTATGATATCGACCGATTAATACTTCTCTACGTTTAAATACGATAGCAAAGTCTTTATTTTCTAATAGCCGATCATAAAACTGATTCATGATTTCGATTTGAGCAGTTTCATGCATTTCTAATCGCTTCTTATAAAGATCTTCTTTAAATAAACTAGCTGGACCTGAAAACGTTAATATAAAATAATGAAGATGTAGTAAATTTATAAAAAGTGCCCCATATTCTTCTACATCTAAGGTAACGGAAAAATGTTCCATAAATATTTCCATCCAATATAAAGTTACTTGTATAAAGAGCTCCTGATTATGGTGCTGAGCAAAATTCATCAATAAACTTGCGTCATTATCTTTCTTCTGATAATGACGCATGCAGCAAGTTACGGAAAATGAAAACATTGTTTCTAATTCAATTTCTTCTTCTGATAAAGTTGTAAATTCTTCGAAGATATACTTGATTTTTTCCGATAATTGCTCATAGTTATGATGATGTTTTGTAAAGTTTGCATACATTGGATGATATTCAATTAAGCAACCTAATTTTGCACGTGTTAGGCAAATGGCAAGCCAGTATAAAACGGGTTCGGAGTATTCTATATTTACTTCCTTCATTCTTTCTAGAATTTCTTCTCTTGATACGAGAGTAAATGGCCATACTTCCCCCCAACACGAGTTCCAATAGAACAAGAAGTAGAAATAACGAATTTGTTTTTCCGCACCTTCAAAAATGACCGTTTCAAGGGATGTATACTTTAAATGAAATTTACTTAACAAAGGTTTAACTTTTTTTATACGTCGATATATGGAGGGTACACTGGTGAAATTTTCTAAGGCAAACATATTAATATCATTAAAATTATTGTAAAAAATCTGATCAAAAGCTCTATATGTTAATGACTTTTGTAAATAATATCTTTCTACCGTTTTAATAGAGAAATTGTCTTTGTAGTCCAATTGAAAATACTTATGCTCTACTTTTTGGATAACCGCAGATTCTGTAATAAATCCCAAATCATTCGAAATTCCCTCAATTATTTTTATAATTGTTCTTTCTGACAGAGACATCTTTTGAGCTAACTCTAAACTTGAATACAGTCTCTGTTCTTTATACATATGATGTAAAACCTTTATTTTTTGTAAAGCTAAACGATCTAAAAAATTATACATAAAAACACCTCAATGTCTTACGCTAACAATTTATAGCTGTGTCAATAATAAACTATTAAAATTAGATAAGTTTATATAGCTCTTATCATTAAATTCTATTCCCGTTTTTCACGACACTAAACATCAAAAAGCGTTTTAATCAATACTTTTTGACTATCACAGAGGATAAACTTTATAACAAAACATACGTTTGGTGTATATTTCACTCCCATCAAATACTCTTTCAAACAACAAAAAAATCTTATTTTAATCAAATTCACTCATTTTGAGCAACCATGAATAAAGTCTCTTATTTTTCAGGATATGTAAACTATAACAAGCAATTTAAAATATGCAAAATCACTATTTGTTCGATTTTATGCATGATTTGATAATCCTAATATCCTTTCAAAACAACTTTTTCTCGGACATTTTTAAAACGATAATACTTTTTCTATTTCCAGACAAATCATTTTTCCTATGTAATTTATTATCAATAATATCGGTGTGTTGATTGACCATTTTTTTCATCCTCATTTGAAAAAGAGATATATCAAATTACGATACATCTCTATCAATTAGTCGTGTGATTTTTTCTAGTAGGGATGACTTTCCAGGACATCCGAAATTGATGCAACTTGTCGCATTGGTGTTAGTTGTTATGCACGATCAATCATAATAATTACCACGAGCTGACGTTCAATCGTATCATTTGCATCGGAAAGTACCGTCAGGATAGCCTTTAACAATACATCTATGAGCAATTTCCTCAATCGTATCTTTTGCCCCGTTCATTTCAATATCTTTGAAAGTAAAGTTACAGCCATTACTCTCCTTCTTCCATTGGGCATACAATGTTATGTATTCTGTCACTTCACATTTCGCAAAATCCCATACTTTTGTGAAGTCATTATTTTTATATCAGCCACGATTGTGTAGTCTTCCTTTTCTGGATTTGTAGGGGCTTTCACAAAAGCTTTATGTACTACCGTAGAATCGATGTACAACTATAGCATTATCTACGAATTTTATAAAATCAATGTTTGTTAGTTTTCGAGCAAATATTGATAATCATTTTATAATTAAAGACGGTTCGTCCTAGGTTAAGGATATACTGGCTCTTACAATGAAGTGATTTAATGTTATTAACTGGCATTGAACCAGGAGCAAATATGACGGCAACAACCGAAAATGCTTATAAGGAATATAGTAACCTCAAAGGCTGGAATGTACCTACCTCTTCTGCAGGCGCAATGACAGCAGCACTTAGTCAAGCGATTGCCAAAAAAGAAGAAATCATTGTTACAGGTTGGTCTCCTCACTGGAAATTCAATGCTTTTGATTTAAAATATTTAGACGATCCTAAAGGTATATATGGAGCTGAAGAATATATTGGCACATTTGCACGTAAAGGATTGAAAGAAGATAATCCAGAAGCATATTGTGTTCTCGATAACTTTCACTGGACTGCAGGAGATATAGGAAGTGTGATGTTTGATATTATGGAAGGCACTAATCCTAAAGAAGCAGCTAAAAAATGGATTAAAGAAATTGATGATAAAGTTTCAGAGTAGACAAAGGATGTAAAATAATACAAAGTTACTTTACAAGCAAGTATAGCTATAAATTGGATACTAGAAGATAAACAAAACGTCAAAAACATACATTAAGCAGATTTAATCTAAAAAGTCGATTCCGAGTACAATAAGGAATCGACTTTTAAAATTTTTTTATGCCTCCATCGCATCCAATTGTTGGTTCTGTTTAAGACGCTTCGCACCTAGTATAACGAGTGATACAATGATGCCCCCAATAATCATCATACCGATAGAGATTAAGACACCAAGTCCAGGTACTGATTCATGGTAGATTATGATTGGCGGTACTCCATATTGATTTGGCGAGACGACAAACCTCATGATTTCTAAATATGCAAGGTGAAAACCTATTGTTGTCCAAAGACTACCGGTCCATAGACGGAGTAACTGCAAACATATTCCAAAACATAGAATTAACATGATATAAAAGATATTTATAGATACTCCGGGAGTAAGGCCAACAAGCGCTTGAATAAAGGCAACTGCAACAGTGACAGATACAAATAGTAAGGTTTGAAATAATACCGATAACCAAGCTGAGAATCTATGGCGTAATGCATCATATAACATACCTCGCAATCCAAATTCCTCTGGCAAAGCTTCATAAAAAATAGCAAATAAAATATTGATTAGTAGCGCACCAAACCACTGATCAGGGGTTTGCCAGTCTTCAATGACTATCCACCCTTGAAGACTGGCTATAATGAATCCCAATGAAGCCAGTGCAGTTGCCAAGAGAACCCCGGTAATAAAGTGATTTAGCCTTTTCCAAGAATACACCGGCACCTTAGGTTTAACTCCTGTCATCTGATAGACATGCTTATATAAGTACAAAATAATAGGAACAACTAGCCCGCTCATCACAAGACCCTGAATAAAATATTGAGAATATCTTGATGAGTCGAACAACTGTGCAGAAACTTCACCGGAAAGAGAAGCTAGGAACAAACTGGCGACTAATGTTGACCATCCAGCGAGCATAAGACTTATCCATTTCATATATTCATTTCCTCCCATAAACTTTTTAATTGAATCTTTAAGTGTGTCTTTAAACTTTTGACGTCATCGTACTGTTTTACGAACGATATCTCGCTAAAGAAAGTGATACTCTTTTATGAGTTAGCGAATAGAAGGAAGCAACTGACCTTCTTGTAATTCACCTATTAAGAGTAGCTTTCTAACTTGAGTTAAAATTGGCTCTTTTAAGCTATTGAAACAATAATTTGTATGTAAACACCTCCACATCCAATATTGTATATACACTTTATATACAATATATACAAGGAGCGTAAAATTTGCAAGCTCAACTATTATCGAAATTGAAATTTGCCACCTGCTTCCTTCAGATTTAGGTCACCGCGGACACCCTTGCACTTGGCTGCCATTACTTTTGTCTTAGTGGTTCGGGACTTGCCCTCTATAGATTACGTCCACGCTGGGCGCACACGAAAAAAATCCATTCACTGAGTAATGAGTAAGTGGATCTTTTCATGTTATTTTAAGACTTCCAGATGGAAATCCTCTTTTCGGAAGCGATTTTGAAGTGATTTTATCTGACCAATTATGTACTTTTGTTTTTCCCATCTTGCTGAATTTCTCTAAATTCAACCACAAATGAATCCATTATTAATGTTCGTACTTCCTTTCCCTACAATACTTTCTTTGTATTTAATATTACATTTCCATTCCCATTTATTGAAAAATACGTGCTTTTTTTGTATGTTCGATATAATATCAGTAGAAAATATTATTATTTTAGGAAAGAAGGGGCATTATGAATTATTCCTTATTATTAGTAGATGATGAAAGAGGCTTATTAGATGTACTAGAGTTAGCACTAAGAAAAGATGGGTTTCAAAATATACATACAGCTACAACTGGAATAGAAGCTCTAAATAAAATTAAAAAGCAATCTTTCGATCTTATTATTTTAGACATTATGCTACCCGATATAGACGGTTTAGAAGTATGTAGGCAAATGAGGACACAAATAAATACGCCTATTATATTTCTAACTGCTAAAGGAACTGACATGGATAAAATTTTGGGGTTAACTATTGGAGGCGATGATTACATAACAAAACCTTTCAATTCTTTAGAGGTCATTGCACGTGTAAAAGCAAACTTAAGAAGGCAAGAATTCATAGCTAATGAACCAAACAAGTTTGAAGAAAAAAGATTTCACCTAAACAATAACGTTCAAGTATTAGAAGAATCTGGTGAAATTTATGTTGATGAAAACCTTATTGAATGTCCTGCTAAAGAATTTGAGCTCCTAATTTTTTTATGTAAGCATCCTAATCGTATTTTTAGCGTTCGGCAATTATATCAAAAAGTTTGGGGAGATTTTTACCTTGGTGACGAGAAGACAGTGGCCATTCATATTTCTAGATTGAGAAAAAAGATTGAAGCAGATCCTAGAAAGCCCTCTACCATAGTAAATGTGCGGGGATTAGGCTATAAGTTAATTTTAAAAGACAAGGAGCAAAAAGATTGAAAATATTTTTGCGTTTTATTTTTCACTTCATAAGTGTCATTAGTTTATTAGCATTCTTTATGCTTTTTATCTATATTTTATTAGCGCAACTAATAACTAACTTTATGATATCACCACATTATTTCCATATTTACGCTGCTATAATATTTGGTATTTCATTCGTCATTTTTGCAGGTTTGTATAGTTGGTATGTAATTCAACCTATGATTTATTTAATTTCTTGGATTAAACATCTATCTCAAGGAAAGTTAGAAAAACCGTACAAAAAAACTTATTTGCCTTCCTTAAAAAAAGTCATACCCAAATGGCTGAGGAAGTCAACTCAATACTTTGAAGAGTTGGAAGATCATATGGAACAACTAACCTATACTTTAGAGCAGAACAAAAGGTTGCAAAAGCAATTAGATCAATCTAAAAGAGAATGGTTATCCGGTGTATCTCATGATTTAAAAACCCCCCTTTCTTATCTTAAAGCTTATTCTAGTTTATTATTATCATCTGATTACAAATGGTCAGAGGAAGAAAAGTCCAATTCTTTAAAAATTATTTATGAAAAATCTCTCAATATAGAATCACTTATTGAGGATATGAATCTTTTATTTCAATCTGAGAATGGGGATTTATTAGTTTCATTAAAGGATGTTAATATCATAGATTTTGTTGAAAATATTGTAATTGATATGGCCAACAGCCCCTTTGCAGATGGTTATAATCTAAGCTTTGAAACGAACATTTTTTCCTTACATATGAAGATAGATAAAAAACTGATGAATAGAGCATTATCTAACCTGATATTAAATGCAATAGTTCATAATCCCCCAGGTACAGATATATCAATTAGTATTTCTTACAATGAGGACATGAATATATATATAAAAGATAATGGAATCGGTATGGATGAAGATACTTTAGAACATTTATTTGAAAAGTATTATAGAAATTCTACATACAATCGTTCCCATAGCAGTGGTTTAGGCATGAGTATCGCTCAATCCTTCATAGTTTCTAATGGAGGTAAAATTAGTGTTATCAGTAAAATCAACGAAGGAACATCAATCAAAATTAATTTGCAGGATACTAATAATTATTAGTATCCTATTTATTTTGTGTTTACCTCCTGTTTACTTACGTTTAGTAGTATATACGCGAGGTGAAAGATATGGATGAATATATTATTAAAACAAGCAACTTAACAAAAAAGCATGGAAAAGTAAATTCAGTTAACAGCTTGAACTTAGAGGTACCTGAAAGAAGTATATACGGATTTCTAGGACCTAATGGAGCAGGTAAAACAACCACCATTAAAATGCTATTGGGTTTAATTAAACCTTCTAAAGGCAATATAGAGATTTTTAATAGGGATTTATTAAAGAATAGATCTTCTATTTTATCTAAAGTTGGATCTCTAGTTGAATCTCCTTCATACTATGGACACTTAAGTGGATACAAAAACCTAGAAGTAATAGCTACTATGTTGGACATAAAAAAAAGCAGAATTGATGAAGTGCTGAGATTAGTGCGCTTAACAAAGGAAGCACATAAACCTGTCAAACATTACTCTCTAGGTATGAAACAGCGATTAGGTATTGCCTCTGCATTAATTGGTGAACCAAAATTACTAATATTAGATGAACCAACTAATGGTCTAGATCCTTCAGGAATTCAGGAAATAAGAGAATTAATTATTGAAATGCCTAAGCAGTTTGGTATTACCGTGATGGTTTCTAGTCATTTATTAAGTGAAATTGATGCCATGGCTACACATGTTGGAATTATAAATGAAGGGAAATTAGTCTTTCAGGATAAATTAGATGTTTTACAAAATAAAAATAAATCTCAACTTTATCTTGAAGTCGGTAACTCTGAATCGGCTTATTCACAATTAAGAAATCAAGGGTGGGAAGTAGATCATAACTCTAATGGTCTGTTAGTAAATTCCATTTGTCGTGAAGATATCGCTAAAATTGTTGAATCTTTAGTAATGGAGAAGAATCTCATTTATAAAGTTAATGAACACAAAAGTTCATTAGAAGATATCTTTCTAAATTTAACTAAAAAGGGGCAAAGTTTATGATACTTCGCCTTTTATTAGCAGATTGGCAAAAACTAAAGAAGATACCTGTATTAGGAACTATATTAATAGGAATTATAGGCTTATGTGTTGTAATATCTGTTCAATCGTATTTTTGGAGCGATAAAGTAAGCGAATCAAAAGGCATTTTTATAATCGCCATTTTAAACTTATTCCTCCATTTTACTCTAATGGTTATAGCCACTCTTTTATCATCAATTATTGCAGGAAATGAACATGATTCTAATAATTGGAAAAAGATTTTCTCACTTCCAATATCTAAAATCCAACTATTTTTTAGTAAAGTCATTTTAGTAATTTCATTATTAGTGATTACAAGCCTCTTAATAGTAGTGGGTTCTATTGTTATCTGGTCAACCTTTGTAGGCTTCGATCAAATAATTTGGACTTTACTCTTGAAACAAATCGCTTTTTCATTTTTAGCTTCTCTACCTACTATTGCTATTCAATTATGGTTGTCACTAAGTATTAAAAATCAAGCCGTACCAATTTTAATCGGGATCATTGGTGCAGTTTCAAGTTTATTTTTAGCACGTTCTTCTTCAATTATGATTAATTTTTTACCTTGGTCATATCCTCCTTTATCCACTCCATTATTACCAAATTCTATAGATTGGGTTTGGAAAGGATTATTAGTAGGATTATTAATTTTTATTTTAGGAGCAGTAAAGTTTTCTAAACAAGAAACTCATTAAGAAAAAGGGAGTAAATAAATGTTTATACGCAGCCTTAATTCAGAAAAAATAAAAATTCAATGGTATTTTTTCTTTCTATTAATCATTTGTGAAACATTAATAAATAGCTTCTTGTCTTTTATTGCCGTAGGTCAAGACTTCGCATTAAATTGGAATAATTTCTATACTTATGCAGCTAATTTTCACTCAATGTTTTTCTTTCCTTTATTAGCTGGTTTATTCACGACATTGTTGTATCGTTATGAACATAACAATAGTAATTGGAAAAACATTCTAACAGGATCTATACCTAAACATTATATTTATTTATCAAAAATGATATGGGTCTTTTTATTTTTAATCATTACTCAATTGTTCTTCTTTCTATGTTATTTCCTAGTTGGCCAAATTTTAGGAGTAGAAGGAACGTTACCTTTATTTTCTATTTTTAAAAGTTTAGTTGGAGGTATTATAGCTATTATCCCCTTGTTAGCATTACAATCGTGGATTTCTATATATATTAAAAACTTTGGTGCATCCTTGGTAATTGTACTAGGTCTAATAATTCCAAATTTATTATTAACAGGAATGCACTCTAATTTAGGTAGCTGGTTTCCTTCTACAATACCTTTTTACACAATGATGCCACAAGGCACGCAATTTTCTCCTAGAGTCAACTTATCAAGCCTTTATACAATTGTTGCTATAACTTCAACTGTATATATATTAAGTGGCTCAATTTCTTTTCGGAAAAGGGAATGGTAATGATCGATTAAAGGAGTACAAACAAATGTTATAGAAAACTTTTTACATTAAATAATAGGTATTTTAAGAATGAACGTAATTATTTGAAATACCTATTATTCATATAATATGTGCAGTGAAAGATGTTTTTATTTTGTATCTTCGAACTTAATATTTTTCGAATTCTCCTTTTGAAGAATTAATCTAATGAAACATTATCTAGATAAAAAAGCCTGATTACAATACGCTCTCAAAGAGTTTATAAAATGGATCGTTGCATTTTTTCGTTCCCATCGATTTTTATAATTGGACTTGGCTTGGTCTCTCCCTCTAATTCTAAGTTCCACTTGAAGAATGTCAGAATAGGTTAAATCGAAGTCCTTGATTACTTCTTCACAAGCCAGTTCCTTTGACGTAATCTTTCCTGTTTTCAATGTATAATACACTCGACATAAGGTTAAGACAATGAACTCAATCCAAGAATCGAATAAAAACAAATAACTTCGGGAAGCTTTGTTCGCTATATAATGGTTAAGATTGTACTCCATCTCCTGCATAATATCCTGCCAATCTATTCTTGAGTAGTATGTAGAAAAGTTAGGGCCGTAAACAACATATGAATCGTGAACGAGCTGATAAACCGCAACTTTCATAAGCCTTCTTTCCCTCCTATACTTTGTCCCCTCAAAAAAAGGGAAAGATTTATCTAACTCCAATTGGTTTTGCTCATTCAAGGATAAGTACTCACATTCAAATTTTTTGACTAACGGATTTCTAGCTCTAACATTCTTATGAAGGTACGATAGTTTTTTTAACTCTTCGCCCGTCAATTCTCGACTAAAAACTGTCACAAAATCAATATCACTGCTCTCGGGATGAAAGGCATCTAAAACAGATGAGCCATATAAATAGACACCAAGAACTTGATTGGGAAACATTTCATTCAAGCTGCTACTATAGAGCATCATTACTTTCTTGACTTCATTATTGACCATGCTTCTTTAACCCCTTTATGTTTCGAGTACTTAACTCCTTGCTTTACGATTCCTTCCCATAATGGATATTTTTCAGGTTCAAGCATAATCATTGTAAATCCACTTAAGAAAGATAAATAAGCCCACGTTTTATCGCGAAGTTCTTGTTCGGTTTCATTTAAATTAGAGCGCTCCATCAACAATCCAGTCATTCTCTCCACAAACTCATATGTGATGGAAACGGCTTCTTGCTCTAGCTCTGGAAATCTCCCAGCTTTGGAAAACAGGTATTGTAAAATTCGTAGGTTTGTTGGATCTTCACGATACTGCCTCACGTGATGCCTCACCATCAGCTCTAATTGCTCTGATTGTTTTAAGCTATCTGGTAAATAAAGTTGTCCTTCTCTAGTTTCTTGAAATGCTTCTTTGACGGTATTCTCAAACAAATCCTCTTTGCTAGGAAAATAAAGTAAAATTGTAGCAGGATTAATACCGATTGCCTTCCCTATACTAGAAAGAGTAGTCTTAGAAAAACCCTCTCTTGGAAATTGCCTTTTTGCTTCTTTTAATATGGCATTTCGTTTTTCTAGTCTCTGTTGATTGTTGACTGTT
This sequence comes from Lysinibacillus sp. TE18511, assembly GCF_054062295.1. Taxonomy (NCBI): domain Bacteria; kingdom Bacillati; phylum Bacillota; class Bacilli; order Caryophanales; family Bacillaceae; genus Lysinibacillus; species Lysinibacillus sp. TE18511. The sequence goes on along the minus strand of NZ_JBSSFD010000003.1, from coordinate 83,980 downwards.
CTTGCCATCATTATCCCTCACTATCAATTTCGCCTTGGCGTAATTGCGTCCGGATTTTGAATTGTGCACGCACAATTCATTCCTTTCAAAATCCGTGACATCAGCCGGGGCTTTATCTTCAGTAGGCGTTTGGACACCCACTGAAAAGAAACCACATCCGCTTCCATCTCACCGCCTCCAGAGGTAGGAGTCTTCTGTAGCTGACGCTTTGCTTTCGCTACAAAAACATTTGCTGAATGAAAATAAATAAATAAACGTTTATTTATTTTAAATGGATTGAACTTGGAAGTAAATACCTTTAAACACACAGATTTATTGTCTGCAATAATTAAATCATTTGAATCCATCCATTCATCTTAGTGTATTTTTATACTATGTCTAATCTCTAATATTAATAGCTGGACACTTCCCTTTGTAAAGTAATAGATCATTTAGGTATATCGGAAAATAATAATTCTCCCCCACGATTGGTAAGAAAAACCTAAAATTACTATTCTACTGTGGAATGAAAATGGTACATTAATTATTAAAAGTAATACTAGAAAGATATTGAGGTGCAATAAATGATACATAATATACCGGATCTTCATACAAAGAAAATTCTTATAGTAGATGATGAAGAAGAAATTTTGAATTTGCTGGAGGATGTTTTAAAGAAAGAGGGATTTCAACATATTTATACGTATACAACAGGAGAAGATGGCGTACGGATGTGTAGGCAAATACAGCCAGATCTTATTTTATTAGATATTATGCTTCCAGATATAGATGGATTTACTGTTTGTCAGCAAATTCGACAGTTTACATTCGTTCCAATATTTTTCTTATCGGCGAAAAATGAAGATTTAGATAAAATACTTGGATTAAGTATAGGTGGCGATGATTATATTACAAAACCTTTTAGTCCAAAAGAAGTAGCATATAAGATGAAAGCGTTTTTTAGACGTAATCAATATCAAGAAAAGGTTCAGTCTATATATCAGTTTGGAGACGTTACGATTGATGAAGCACAAGGGACAGTGTTGAAGGGGGATACATTACTAACTTTAACAGCAAAAGAATTTAACATCTTACTATTTTTAGTAAAGAATCCAAATCAAATTTTCAGTAAAGCCCGATTATACGAAGCTATCTGGGGGGAATCATACTTAGGCAATGATAATATTCTGATGGTGCATATGAGGCATTTAAGAGAAAAAATTGAAGATAATCCTTCCAAACCACTTTATCTTGTAACAGTAAGGGGACTAGGATATAAACTTCATACAAAAGGTGAATTTAGATGAAGTGGAAGGTTACAGGTCTCTATATCGCATCATTAATTGGATTAACTATGTTTATCCTAATCGCTCTATTTTTTGCTTTTAGTTATTTAGTATTTTCTTATAACCAAGAAGGAATGGACGATCCTGAAGGCTTAGTAGTAGCTTTTCAAAAAGAAATTATCGTAGAAGATAAAAGTGTTTCGATAACGAATAAAGGTAAAAAGTTTTTACAAGAGCACGGCGCATGGTTGCAAGTATTAAATCATAATAGCGATGAAGTATTTCAAATGTATAAACCAGAAAATACACCTACCCACTATTCCCCTAGTGAGCTGATTTTACGCTATAAATACGCCGTTGGGGATTATACAACGTTTGTGGCTAAGTTAGATAATAGTACACAAGCTGAAAGTTATATTATCGCTTTTCCGTCAAAACAAGCATTGCGAAAATCTGTCTATTTTAACTTTAATAATTTTACTAGTTTATATCCATATGGAATTTTAATGTTAATAGGAGTAACAATCCTTTGTATTTTATTATTTGCTTACATAGTAGCAAGGTATATGTCAAATCCTGTTGTTACGATAATTGAACATATTAACAGACTAAAACAAGGTCAATATAAACAAGTATCCAAAAAAAGAGGTATTTATGCAGATGTTTACGCAAATTTGAATCAGTTATCACATCAATTAGAGGATATTAATTTTCAAAGAAAAAAGCTAGATACGATGCGAGAAGAGTGGATTGTCAACATCTCTCATGATTTAAAGACACCACTTTCTTCTATTAAAGGATATAGTGAAGTTATAGCGAATCAAGATTATAAAATAACTGCACAAGAAATGTACAAATATGCAGAAGTAATTCAAAATAAAACAGTTTATATTGAAAAACTAGTTAATGATTTAAAACTAACCTATCAATTGAAAAATGCGTTGTTGCCTATTAAAAAAACTACAGTAGATATTATAGATCTTACTCGAGAATCGATTATTGAATTTATGAATATGCCTAATTATAAGGATCGATTGATAGAGTTTGAATGTTCTCAGGAACAACTACTTATAATAGCAGATCCGGGTTTAATTCAACGCGTGCTAGTAAATTTAATAAATAATGCGCTCATTCATACTGATATAGACACATACGTACAAGTTTATATTAAACAAACACCCACACACGCTGTTGTTACAATTATAGACAATGGTGACGGCATAAATAAGAAAGATTTACTACATATTTTTGATCGATATTACCGTGGTACAAATACTGATCCCAAAAATAGTTCAGGTTTAGGCATGGCGATTGTCAAGGAAATCATTGTAGCTCACGGTGGAGAAATTGTAGTTGAAAGCAGCAAAGGAGACGGTACTAAAATTACATTTCAGCTTCCATTAGAAGAAAATTAAGCGAAACTTAAGGTCATCTCAATTGAGGATTAAGCAAGAGCTTTCATAATAATTGATAGCTTAATCAAAAAAGAGGTGCCGATAATGGGAACTTATATTGTTGAAACAGAAAATCTGACAAAGTCATATGGAGCTGGAAATAGTGTGAGTCAGCTACATATGAGCGTCCGTGAAGGTGAAATTTATGGATTTCTAGGACCAAATGGAGCTGGAAAAACGACGACAATTAGAATGTTACTAGGATTAATAAAGCCGACTACCGGTAATATTAAAATATTCAATAAAGATTTGAAAACAAATCGATTAGATATTTTAAGAGATGTTGGTTCTCTTGTTGAATCACCATCTTATTATGGGCACTTAACAGGTTATGAAAACCTAGAAGTAATTCGGCAAATGTTACAAGTACCGAAAAAGAATATTGACGAGGTATTGCGTATCGTCCGATTAGAAAAACAAAAAGATAAACTAGTCAAACAATACTCACTTGGCATGAAGCAGCGCCTCGGCATAGCAATGGCATTACTCGGTAATCCCAAACTATTAATTTTAGATGAGCCCACAAACGGATTAGATCCTGCCGGAATTCAAGAAATTCGTGAACTCATTAAACAACTACCAAAGCAATATGGTATGAGCATTATTATTTCTAGTCACTTGTTAAATGAGATGGATCAAATTGCAACACAAGTGGGTATTATTAACAGTGGCCAGCTTATTTTTCAAGATAAAATTGAAGTATTACGTCAAAAAAGTCAGGCATTAATGAAGATACGTGTAAATGACGTAGTAAGAGCACATCAGCTTTTAGAACAGCATCAAATTCATCTTAGAATAGATGGTGATTATCTTATTACGCATCAACAAGAAGATCACTTTATTTCCCACATAAATCATTTATTAGTCCAGCAAAATTTATCAGTGTATCGGATTGAAGAAGAAAAACATACGTTGGAAGAAATATTTCTAAATTTAACGGAAAAAGGTGGTGTTCTATAAATGATCGCTACCTTAAAAAGTGAATTAATGAAATATAAAAGGAAGAAATTACTTTTAGTAGTATTTTTAATACAGTCTTTGGCATTACTTTGGTTATTTGCCATTGTGTCACAAGAAAAAAAGGAATTTCTAAATTGGGAATCGCTTCTTTCAAGAGTAAGTATGATAAATGCTTTATTTTTACCTATAATGATTGCAATCATTACTTCCCGAATAATTGATTTTGAAAACAAAGGGAATACATGGAAGCTATTGTGTGCAATTCCCACATCAAGACAGCAAGTATATATGTCTAAAATTATTTTTAGTATCGTTTTTCTTATCTATGCAGGTGTAATTTCTATTTCTGCACTTATAGTAATAGGAAAAATCTTTAATTTTGAAAGTGGAGTCCCAGTAATTTTATTGCTGAAATACGGTCTTTTTACCATTATAGGATGTATTCCTATGGTTATTTTGCAACTCTGGATATCTTTGATCGTGAAAAATCAAGTATTTGCTTTAACAGCAGGCGTAATAGGCTCATTTCTCGGATATTTCGGGCAGATGTTTCCTTGGAAAGCATGGATAATTTGGACTTATTCCTCAATGACAAATCCTATCTCTTGGGCGTTTTCCAATGGAAAAATAGTATTTTTCCCAAACCAAGAAGTCATGATGAGTCTTTCGTTAAGTTTAGGAGTTAGTTTATTACTTATCATTCTTAGCACTGTTCATTTTTCACACAAAGATATTCATTAGGAGGATGCAAATATGTTATTAAACTCATTTCGATGTGAACTATTAAAATTAAAACGTTCTAAAATATGGATTGTAATGACACTCCTTCCGCTTTTTTGTATTACGCTTGGACTCATAAACTTTCGAGTAAACTATGATGTCTTAATGGACAGCTCAACAAATGAGTGGGAGCAAGCTTGGACACAAGTTGGTTTAATCTATGGATTATTTTTATTTCCTGTCATCGTAAGCATTTATTGCGCATTTGTATGCCGCTTTGAACATAGTGAAGGGAATTGGAAAAAAATTATTTCTTTACCCGTTCCATTTCGAAACGTCTACCTTGCAAAGTTATTAGTCATCTTTTTGTTAACTTTCTTGACTCAAATATTTTTTTTATTTGCTTATATCGTAATTGGTACGCTACTAGGTATTACAAGTCCTATCCCTTGGTTTTCATTATTAAATTGGTCCTTTAATGGATGGATTGGTACATTTTCAATTGCTGCTCTACAATTATCTCTTTCGTCTTCAATAAAAAGTTTTGCTGTTCCAGTTGGAATGAGTTTTGGTTTTACGTGTATCGGAATGATATTTCATTACTTAAATATTCCGTATATATGGCCATTCGCGCAACCAGGATTTGCAATGGATCCAATTCATTTAGAAGGCTTGCAAACTTTCCTTCAGTTCAGTGGATTTTATTTGTTAAGTTTCTTATTTGTTATGATCTTTACTTTTGTTGGCGTTCGAAGATTTACCATAAAGGATATTATTTAAATATGAGGACATGAATAAAAAGAGCCGAATTTGGCTCTTTTTATCGTCGCTAACGCTATCACTTTAAATCGACTGGTTGTTGTTGTGTCACACAATGAATCATACCACCATCTTTATAAAGCTCCCTTACATCAATACCTATTACCTTACGATCAGGGTATAGTTTTTGGATGATATCGTTCGCTATTTTATCATTAGGATCATTATAATTCGGAACTAATACAACTGTATTCCCAATATAAAAATTCACATATGAACCTTTGTATTCCAAATTCTTTCCGTTATCTAAAATTACATTATTTTTACTGATTGGTAAATACACATACTGATAAGGTTCGTTGAAGGCATTCTTTGCATTCATTAATGTTTGAATATCCTTATTGGAGACACCCCATTCTTCTAAATCATCTTGTCTCAAAGTAATGATTGTAGACTTATCATAAAATTTTGCAAAGCCATCAATATGAAAATCGGTTATATCTAGATTCGGCACTCCATCTAACCAAATAAAGTTAGTAGCACCGAGATTTTCTTCTATATACTCCTCAATTTCTGATTTTGATAAATGAGGGTTTCGATTTTTATTGGTAACAGCACTATGTGTCGATAAAAAAGTGCCATTACCATCTAGTTCAAATGCTCCACCTTCAAGTACTACACTATTTAAATTAATTCTCTCCATACCTAACTGCTTACTAAGAACACTTGGTATTAATGCATCTTTTTTGTATGGCGTTTTCTTCCCCCATCCATTAAATCCCCAGTCCATGAGTTTCATATTGTTATTTTTATCGTATACAAAAATTGGTGCAGTATCTCTTGCCCATACATCGTCAGTAGGAACAATATAAAAATCAATTTTGTCCATATTTATGCCCTCAGCATACAGAAGATCATAAATATAGTTCTTTTCATATTCGTCATATGCGATAATATGAACATTTTCTCCTTCGCTAAGGGCAGCTGTCATCTCGATCCAAATTGGTTCAACCTTTTCTTCATAGTCTTTACCATATGTAAAGCTATGGGGCCATTGCAACCACGTACCTTCATGTTTGCTACTTTCATCAGGCATCGTGTATTTACCTACATATTGTTTTTCCAATTGACTCCCTTCAACTTCACTTGGGTTACATCCCCCCATAATGATTCCAGCCGTTAATACAGCGCCTGTGCAAAGTACAATGATCTTTTTCATATCCAAGATCTCCTTTTATTGTGATAGCTTTCTCTTGGAGTAGAATAAGCTTTGACATAGTGTCAAAGTCAAGCAATTATTGCGTTGCTTTTTTGATGATAGGAAAACTAATTTGCGTCACATACTCCTCTACATGACAGTCACATTCTGAACCCTTCAAGTAGGTTTCATAAGGCGGGCCATCCAAGCAGTAGCCGTTGTTTTCTGTCCACTCTTCAAGGGCCATATGTGCGTATCCGATATAGTCATAACTTCCGATATGCAAGGTAGTAGCAACCATCTTTTGTGGGAGTTTTTTTATTTGCCATTCCTTCGATATTTTTTCATCATTCCTATGAATAATCGGAATCATTATTTCAATATCGCAATGATCAGGGATAAACTCTTCATCAAAAAAAATGGCAGATGGAACACTAAGTAACTGAATATTATTTTCTTTCGACTTATCGTAAAAGGTATCAATGTACCTGTCCATGTCATCAATATTAATCTGTAATCTTTGACTTACGACACTGATCTCATTTCGCATTCCAAGCCATATATCATAAGATCTTCTTTCTGCTTGTATTAAATCTACTTCTTTTTCAATCAGTTCTTGCATTTCTTCAATGATCTGTCTATATCGACTCATCTCGTTTGATATTTCATTTATTTTCGCGTATATCATTTTGCTAAACAATGCGCTGTCTGACGACTGAAGAATTGTTCTAATTTCAGGAAGGGAAAATCTATATTCTTTCAGTTTGTTGATTAGTAATGCCGTTTCTAATTGGCTCTTTTCATAATATCTGTACCCGTTTGTCGTATCTACATGTACTGGTTTCAAAAGTTCTTCCTTGTCATAGTGTCGTAACATGCGAGTACTCATTTTGCAAAGCTGTGAAAATCTGCTGATCGTGTACATATGTCTCCCTCACTTATTGTGATGATATTCTTTAGGCAAAATCGGTAGTAGATCTTTTTGAAACTTATGATAGCGATACCCTCTCGCAAAAAGCAATGTATGCTTCAGGTAGTTCGAATCCTTCTTGGATTAGTGTTCCCCATTACTTCAATAGGATTGCAATATTTATCATCGGAACTTTCTTCAAAGCTACATAAAATAGGAAAAAGCCCTTTATTCATTAAGGGCTTTTTCCTGTTTACAAACGTATCAACTATCAATGTTTATTGAATAAGCAACATCTTCGAAACTCTCCAAGTTAAGAGATTTCTCATCGCCGTGTGTTTATACTACGGCTTTCGAGTCGATTTTCTGTTTCCGTATATTCTTATTCTTTTTCTTATACCACCACATATAGACACCTGTGAACATCAATATAGATGGCGTAAGACCACCGATTGCATACAAAATTTTAGTAAATAAACCACCAAAACTACCTGTATGTAATGGAAAGTGCCATGTTTGATACACAAGTCCACTATCAACATGTGGATCTAGCTTGCCCACTACTTTTCCGCTATACTTATCTAACCATACTTTTACATTTCCATTCCCTGGATCGAATGAATCGCTGAGACGAAATTCTACTGCGCCTTCGGGAGTTCCTTTTTCCGCCTCTCCGGGCATTCGAATTTGCATAACTGTTCCCTGAGGTACTTCTTTTTCAGCCATACTTATCAATTTATCAAGTGGAAGCTTACCACTAGGAAGGGCTGTTGAGATAAGCTGCTCTTCTGGAGGCATCACCTTTGCTTTTGCACCAAACCAACCAAAAATCACTTCATCATATACAAAAAGTGCTCCTGTTAACGAAACAACCAATAAAAACGGAATGGAAACTCCACCAATGACTTTATGTAAATCATATTGTCGTATAAAAGGGTTGGCATTTCGTCTTAAAGTAAACCCACGTGCCAATTTTTTTATCCCCGGCCACCATAAATATAATCCTGATAACGTAATGAAGAAGAAAATAAATCCAATCATACCGATGATTTGCTCACCATTGAAATCTTTTAATAGCAGCTTTTCGTGAAACTCCGCTATTAGACTAAATAATGCTTGATCCCCTAATGTTCCATTTATATTTCCTGTTCCTGGATCGACGAATATCTTTTTTTGTTCTTCGCCTTCTTTAAGACGGAATAGGTAAACTCCTCTAGCTTTAGGTTCACTTGGCGTGTATACACGGTCAATTTGACCATTTGGATATGCTTCTGATACAACTTCCAAGGCTTGCTGGTATGTAACTTTTTCTCCCTCTGTTACTTTATACAAATTAGGATGTAGCAAGTTGTTTAGTTCAGGTTCAAAGACTAGCAAACTTCCTGTTAAGCCAATCAGTACTATAAAAATTCCCGCTAGCATACTAAGCCATAAATGAATTTTTGAGATGATTCTACGTGTTTTAATAAAAATTGCCTTCTTTCCAAAAATAATATGAAATTATAACGTAGTTTACTATAAAGAGAATGATTATCATTGTCAATATAAAAATACTAAAATTATGTTAATATATTTATCGTCATTTACATTTAATAATTATAAATACCTAAATAAACAATTGACGAATCAGTAAAATAGTTTTATTTACCGTTTCATAAGGTTGGATATGCTTAGTCATGGAAATCGTTTTCTAAGTACATTTCTTTTTCTTCAAGTTATAGTTTATATAGATTGAGGGAGTTTGATCTTTTGTTAAGTGGTTATAAATGTGACACTGACCTTTCCAATTTTGATTAGCCATATCTATCTAATCGATTAAGTAAAGGTCAAATGCTTATGAAGGATTTTCATGTCAATAGCTACTGTTAGAAATGTGTGAGGATATAGTGAGGAATGCGAGAGAAGGTTATGTAGCGAGTGGATTAACACTAGGTATATCTTATAGCAAGCATGCCAAAGAAAGGCTTTAATGTTATGCCTTTTTCTTGGCTTAAGTTTAATGTGGCAATTAACTTCTTTATAAAAAAATTTGATTATTTTTGAAATCCTTGTTGCACTAAAGCCTCCGTTAGTTCAACAAGAAGTTCCTTTTAAACTCCAGTTTATAGCTTTTTTAACTAATTCGTTAACAAAAAATTCTTTACCTTCTTGATACTTATGAATATCATTTGGAAACTGTTTAGCTAATTTTATTTTTAAATTCCCGTAACTTCTTGCGTCCTCTGGGTTATTAATTAAGTATTCCTTGAAATATAAATGTATCCTAATATTTTCATTTCCCTCTTGATAGACATGTACGTGGTGGGTTCTTCTTTCCTTACCCTTTGGAAAATACCTTCTACCTGATATGCCATTTTCACCTCTAGGGTCATACCCTATTGAAGCCATTTTTTCGTTGTATAAATCAACTTTCTCAATATCATTTACAATAACCAAGATGTCTACAATCGGTTTAGCAAAACCAATGGTCGGTATAGATGTACTCCCTATATGATGAATTCCAAGCAATTCATCTTTAAAAGTATCTTTAAGTATAATTTCTTCTTTATAAAATTGTTTTACCCAATCCTCTGTCCAAGGAAGTATTTCAGTTTTTCTCATCGGCAGCCCTCATTAACTTAAAATTTGATTTTATTTTGGTGATTCCTTCTTTCACTAAACTGCGTCGTTAGCCATCCATGAAATGTAAAAATCAGCACTTCACCACAGAAAATGAAAGATGATTAAGTTCTTTCATGGGAGTTTTATAACATATTGTTGAGCTGACACAAACCGTGAATCGAAAAGTTATTTATCAGAAAAACAGGGTTAGAAATCCATTATTTATAATTAGTAAGCCAGTCAATTAATTGTTCAAAGTTACTTGAGAACATTACGTTGCCTTTAGTATTAGACTTTTCAAGATGAATTAGAATATCCCCTTCTTCTAATAAAAAAGCGACTGCAATAGAGTTCTCTAATATATTATTAGAGAATAATTTATCTTTCCACAATTTTTGTACAGAATAATGCTCTGGAGTATAACCTTTACGATTAACTAACAACTTAAACTTTTTGTCTTGTTTAATAAATGAATAGCACGTTTTTTCAAATGAATTAAACCATGTGTTTACATCAGCAAGAGTTATGTAACCTGTCAAATTAGTAATAATAATATCTTCAGAAATGGATGTACTTACATTTTTAACATTCAATAAAAAAACAACCCCTTTCCGTCATTATAAACCAAATAATGTAAGTTTGGTATGTATTTTAATATTGCATAGTTCGAAGACATTACGCTTGTTAAATTAACCTGCAGCGTTAGCACAAGAAGCGATTGCTCTATTGAACAATCGCACCCCGTTAGCCATTCATGAAGGCGCAATAAACAGCACTTCATCACAGAAAATGAAAGATGATTAAGTTCTTTCATGGGAGTTGAATATCACTATCTACTAATATTTGATAAAAGCTTAAAGTACATTGGGTATTCTAAAACAAAACCATCGTCTTTCACTAATATATCTGATTCAAAAGAACCGCTACTGTATTTGAATACATTTTTGGTTAAATCATCATTGATTAATGTATAAGTTTGTTTAGATTTCTTTACACTTAAATTGTTTGCATCTATATAGGCCATCTCAAAGTTTTTAGGTTCGTCTTTTGTCCAATTACACCTATTAATAGGAAGAGTATTTGTAAAAGGTGTACAGGTTAAATCAATATCAATTGCACCAGTCAAGTGATCTAACACTCTAGACTTGCCATCAATCCATTTGTTATTACTATCTCTACTTAATACGAGTTCATTTTCTAATTTATCATTTTTTAGCTTTAGCTGAAGAAAACTCCAAGTATTTGTTAAAGTAACTTCGTATTCAATCTTATTAGTTTCCAAAGTATCAATAATTGTACTTGTTACAATTATTTTATTAGAATATGTCTTAACCTTCAGATATTCAAACCCCTTATTCTCGATATTTTCCCATATATAAACTTGCACAAAATCCCTCCGATAATTGTTTATATTATATCATCACCTTATTTTACCATTCTGCTCCGTTAGTTTAAGTGAAAAGAATCACAAACTTCATCGCTTATTTTTTAAAAATTCAGTTTACACTGTAACATTTAATAAAGTAAGTCCTTTTACAACGAAATATCCCCTTAGACAAAAATCCAAAAGGAAAAAAATTTGCGACTTTGTTTTAAATATCGCCTACTTTTTATCAAACTTTAACTCTAGCTGAACAAAATAGAATATAGTAATATCAATGTATCAAGTTGTTCGTTATAAGTTGTTTAATTAAAGGAGTCGATACATAATGATTTTTGGTTATGCAAGGGTTAGTTCTTTTGATCAAAATTTAGATCGTCAGCTGAAGGAGCTTGAAGCTTTTGGATGTGAGAAAATATACACAGAAAAAAAGTCAGGAAAGGATTTTTCTCGTTCAGTTTATCGTGAAATGCGATCCAAAATGCGGTTCGGTGATGTGTTAGTAGTCCATGATTTAAGCCGTTTTGGCCGTAATTAACAAGAAATCCTTAATGAGTGGAAACAAATAATCGAAGATGAAATAGACATTGTTGTTTTAAATATGCCAATCCTTGATACACGGAAATATAAAGAATTAGAAGGAGTCGGACAGTTGGTGTCCGATTTAGTTTTGACACTTCTTTCATGGATGGTTGAGGAAGAACGTAATCGAATTAAAACGGCACAGCGAGAAGGTGTTGCTATTGCAAAAGAGCGTGGAGCTTTCAAAGGGAAGCCTAGAAAATATCATGCTGAAGCCAAAGCTAAAGATCGGCTTGTTTACAAGGAAGTTGTGCGCCTTTTAAAACAGAATGTGTCAGTCATGAATATTCACCGTGAAACAGGTCTTGCTAGAAACACAATTTATGCTATAAAAAGAGAAATAATGAAAGATGAATGTTCGGATTTAAAATGATTCAGGAATTTTGGCCAATTGTAGCTTTATAATAAAGTTTGATTAAAAACCACGATTTAAGCTTAATTTCATTACATATAAAAAGCTATCATTTTGAATATAGATTGATCAAAGTGATAGCTTTCTTTAGGCCCTTATTATACAGATAGGTAAGCCTTTGAAGTTATCGCCAGCTTTTCCCCCTGTTCACACCGTACGTGCGACTTTCACCGCATACGGCGTTCCAACTAATCCCATTCAATTAATCATCAACACTGCTGATATCAGAATACCTTCTATGTCTCAATTCTTCCGTTTCAATAAGTCGGTGCCTCCCTTGGGAGGTGAACCTCTTTTAGTCTCACGAGAACCTTATTAACCGATAAAGATTTGGCATGCATGATTAAGTGATTCTTCATTAGTCTAGTGGCTATCCCTCCACGTTCATTACACGCTTCAACGGTACTATACCACCACTTTCACTGATATAAAGAGAAGTTGTACACTCGCTAATTTCACGATTTTTTTTTTTTCCTTCTCAACGCTTCATCAAGAGTAAGCTCTCCACGTTATCAGCTTACCACGTTGAATATTATCTATTATCGAATAAACTTAGGTGCTTCCTATGGACCTGTTAGCGTTGCATATGCCTGTAACATAAGATGGACTTTCATATAGTTGATTCTTACTCATCCACAGCTAACCCTACATATAGTAGTTAATACATTTCTATATTATGTGCGTCTAGACCCGTACATTCGGAAGTTCGCCAGTAGTACACTAATCTTATGTGTCTTTCATACATTCTCACCATATCTATTCAACCCAAGCATTATGATTTACACCACCCCATCGGGTAGGCTTTCGTCAGCCGAACTGTTACGGTAAATTCTTACGCCTATTAACCGAGCTTATAACACGCTTTTCCTTACTAAATAGCGTGCTATTCGATGCAGGGGGAGCCTTTCTGAGCGTTACCTCATCATTCGACTCCTCGATAATATCCTTCAATTTAAATCATAGATTGCCTGACCTTTACCGAGATTGTGTTAACCACAACTCATTTGAGCCAGGAACGTGTCGCACGAACAATCGCCCCCGATAGTTTAAGTTCATTTATTCACAAACTATCTGCTTTTACATATATTAACTCTTTTTAGTTATTACAGGAATGCTGTCCCGTAGATTTCGATATTGCTCCAGTTACTAAAGTTTAAAGAATTACGCCTGATACATCTCCTTTCAATACTTCTTTTTCATTCTCATTTTTACATAAAAAGGATGCAACAAACACTGTTCTATTATTTTCTTGCCTTTCGTATTTCTCAATTTTAACTATACAAACTATTGTATCACCTGTAAAAACAGGTCTTAAAAACTCAAAACTCGTACTACGAGCCAGTACGTTATTATCTCCAGCTATTTTTGTTGGCAGAGTTGCCGTTAATAATCCTTGAATGACAAGTCTTCCTTGTTCATCTGGGGTTATGTGATGGATCCCTGCATCCCCTGAAATCTCAGTAAATAATTCAACATCCCTTACTGTAAAAGTTCGTTCAAACGTAATTATATCTCCTGCTTTTAATGACATTTTAAACTCCTCCCACTGTCTGGTTAATCACGATGTGAAGATTACATCAATACCAGACTTTTTAAGGTAATATATTCCACGAAAAGTCCAAAAACCCTTCTTCAACTAACCTTTCCCTTCATTTATGAAGAAAAAGGCTCTACCCATTATGAAGTAAAGCACTCCGTTAACCATCCATGAAGTGCTGCATCTGCAAAAATAGATTGAGAAGGACCTTTTGCAATAATCTCTTTCCAATCCCCACAAATAAATTCCGCTTGGTTATGTCTAATATGATCCGCAATAGCTTCAATTTTTTCTTTTGAATTATCCACCGTAATAAATTTTACTGTTGGAACAATGGAAGAAAGTATCCAAGAACTCCCTACACCAATACCAGTTCCAACCTCAAGAATTTCCCCTTGTGTTATTTGTCCAACGAGAACTGATAATAGTCTTCCAGCTTCATCTGAACAGGAATTTTTTACAAAACTACAAATTACAATAATTTGCTTAAATAAAAAATGGAGGAATTAAGCGAACTCAATTTCTCCATTTTTCTATTCGAAGTCAGCTATACACTAGTCTAATAAACCTACTTACAAATAATGCAGCTTTATTTTAATAATTCTTATATCATCTAAGAAAAAAATCACTTACTATTAAAAGGTCCATCCATCTTATCTTGTAGCTGGAATAAACCCAGCAGCTTCGGCTTCTTCTTCAGTACAGAACACTTCTTCTGCTACTGTATTGTCATAATCACGTTGTCCAGGCATATGGTAAATTTTATTACCTTTTGAATTAATATTACCTTTAATTACACAACTGTTTTTATTAGCCGTATTAGATTCGTCATTTTCTGTTTTAGAATTATCTTTTGTTGCAGCATAATATGCATCTTTATCATAACCACGATTTGTTACATAGTCTTCAACTGACCAAATACCAATAGCAGATTTTTGCGCAGTTTTTTGAATCGATTTAAACCAATCTACATGCTTCGTATTTGGATCATAAATATATGCCACGCGAGCTAATCCATTTTTCAATAGTTGCTCTTGAACGCTAATACCATCTTTAGTATAAACATATGCTAGTAACCTTTTATATTTATCACGATATGAAACGTCGAATTCTAAATAAACCGTATCTTGACCAGCTAGTAGCTGCTTTGTAAATTCTTTAGCTTCTGGCCCATAAGGTTGCTCTCCTAACGTTTCGTGATTAGTTTCAGGGGTATCTACAAGAAGAAAACGTACTTTTTCTGGGCTACCATTATATTTTATTCTTATTGTGTCGCCGTCAATTATATCTTGTAGTTCGTATTCTTCAAATTTACTCACATCGTGCTTTTCAGCAGTTTCCTTTGTTGAAGCTACAATTCCTTGTATATCTTCAGTTTCAATAATATCTGTGCTAGTTTCTTCCGTACATCCACTTATAAGCAATGTAGAAAAGAACAAAGCCAAATAGAATTTTTTCAAATCAGTATCCTACTTTCTTAAAGATAAAATATATTATTTATTTTCCTTATGTATCATTTTCTTGAATTTAAATTCTACGATGGCTCATCACCATAACGTGTGGTTGATTTCCGTTCCGACTGGGCGCTTTCCTGGGGGCGTCCGATGAGCCGCTTCACTCGCGTTGCTCGCTCCAGGGTCTCATTTGTGACGCTGATCCCCAAGGAGTCGCCCAGTCTCCACTCCAATCAACTTATATACAAGGCATACGTCTTAACAAATGTAACCCACAACTTTTGGTGATGAGCCTCTACGATTCCAAGTTAGACAATGGCTCCGTAATAAACCAATCTGATACCTTTAGTACTTCAAACATTTTAGTTTGCCACTTTCTGATCCTACCTTTTCATAAAATCAAAAATCCCCAGTTAAATGATAAACTGAAGACCTAAAAATTTATCTGAATATTAAATACAACACAACAGCAAAAATAATTGTTCCGCTAGTGATTAACGTCTTAATATCTTTGTCACTCATTTTCAGTACCTCTCTTCTTACTACTTTATTTAAATCTATTATCAATAAAGTCCACTAATATCACAATGAATTTGATTTGTTTTTTTCTGAAGAATTTTTCAATAGTGATTAGCGTATTACCCTAATCATAAAAAAAACTTCAGTTTCAAAAACCGAAGATCATAATAACTATATAATTAAGCTATATTTACACATCACAACTTGGTACATCATTATTCTACATTAGTTAAAATGTACACCTTCATACAAATATAATTAATCAAGATATGGCTAAAATAGTTCCCTTACAACTTTTCATCCTTATTACACTTTAAAGAAGCTTTCTAACAGTATTTTTAACTAATCAAAAGTCCTAAAGAGTTTCAAGATGTTTGTTTCTATTGTAAAATATCAGGCTACTACATTCAAGCTATGTAGGTGCAAACAACTCAATGATTTTTGGATACTTCAACTGGCTGACTATTTACTATCTCATAACGTGTTTGTATATTTGCTGCTTCCATATATTTTTGCTTTTCTATCATCGGATCTAATTTTAACGATTACGTATAAAGATTCCGTGTGTGAGTATACAAAACAATTGTCTAAGCATACTAAAAACAGAGCCACTAAAGTTAATGAGGAGGCTCTGTTTTATATAGTAAAGACTTTGTTAAATCTCATTATGTGATTTTGGTTTTGGTCCTAGCTCTTCTGGCTCAATATCAGCAAATGTCTCGCCCTCTTCTTCCAAGTCACGCATACGATGTGCAATACGTGATGCGGCAGAAGCTGCGATACTGCCAACTAAATCATCTAAAAACGTATTTACATGATGTCCAGGTTCTGTATCTAACTTTTTAATAATACCGATTTTTTGCTTGTCTAAGTGTCCGAAAGTTGTAACTGCTATGCTACCATATGTAAAAACAGATCCAAGTGCGATTGTTTCATCCACACCAAATAAACCCTCGTCAGATTCTATTATTTGCTGTAATGGTGCAGATAATAACTTTTTCTCTGCAAGTTCATCTAATTCAATACCTACTAATAAAGCATGTTGAACTTCACGCTTACGTAATACACGCTCGACAGAATGAACACAGTGTTCTAATGTTAAGCCTTCATTATAGGTTTTTTGCATTTCATAAACTATTTTAGCAATATCCTCTAGCGATACACCGCGACGAATGAGTGCAGCTTGGGCTGCCTTCGCTACTTCATCAGAATGTATGCGAGTACTTTTATTATGCATAACCAACCCTCATTTCGTTTTTTTTGCTAATAAAGTGCTAGCCTAACCTATTATACCTTTACTTTCGTATATGGTACAATTTTGTTACAAACACATGAAGGAGTGTCATCATTGGATAAGGGAACTGTACAGGATTTAAAGTTCTATAGTGAAGCGTTGCAGGAGGAATTACAGTTATATATTTATGTCCCTGCAAATTATTCCCCACTATATAAATATAATATTTTAATTGCATCAGATGGTAAGGATTATTTCCAACTTGGAGGAATCACAAAACTTGCTGATGAACTTATCGATGACTATGAAATCGAAAATTTAATTATCGCGTTCGTTCCATATAAAGATATAAAGGATCGACGTCACAAATATATCCCTAGTGGAGAGCAACATGAAGCTTATCTGCGTTTTTTAGCACATGAGCTTGTGCCATATTTAGATGCTGAATTTGCAACTTACCAAATGGGCATGAGCCGCGGAGTGATAGGTGACTCCATGGCTGCAACTGCTTCCTTAATGGCTGCTTTAAAATATCCAAGTATTTTTGGTAAAGCCATTTTACAGTCACCATATGTCGACGAAGATGTGCTTAAAGCTGTTGAAAATTTTAAAGATCCAGGAACAATTTCTATTTATCATATTGTCGGAAAAAAAGAAGACCAAGTGGTGACAATGGACAAAACAATAAAGGATTTTTTAACACCGAATCGTCAATTGCATAACCTTATGTTAAGCAAAGGATTTTCTACATTTTATGATGAGTTTGACGGCAATCATACATGGAAATATTGGAAACCTGATTTACGTCGCGCATTAATTGAAAATTTCAATTAATTTGGGCGATTCAAATTACGAAAAGAGAAATTTCTGTTATACTTTAATAGTAAATTTGTTTATTTTCGGGAGGTAATGGACTATGAAGTACGGTATTGTGGCATTTCCATCAAAAAAATTGCAAGATTTAGCTAACACTTATCGCAAACGTTATGATCCGCATTATGCGAAAATCACACCGCATATGACATTAAAAGACAGCTTTGAAGCAACAGATGAAGATATTAACTCTGTCGTAAAGCAATTAGATGAACTTGCTGCCAAATATGCACCCTTAAACATTCATGCATCACGCATAAGTTCGTTTTTCCCTACAACAAATGCAATCTATTTCCGCATTGATCCGACAGAACAATTAGAAGCATTTCAGTATGCACTAAAAGAAAAAATTCCGTTTGGGGAAACTAAACATGTTTTTGTCCCACATATTACAATTGCTCAAAAAATGACAGCCTCAGAGCACGATGACATCTTTGGGCAATTACGTATGACAGGCGTTGACGAAAAAGATACGATTGATCGCATCCATCTTTTATATCAATTAGAAGACGGCTCTTGGACAACTTTTGAAACATTCCGATTGACTGGGGCTGAGTAAAACTTGTATAAAGTTAAGATTGTTGAAACGACAAAAGAACATGATGATGCGATTACAGTCCGCAAAAAAGTTTTTGTAGAAGAGCAAGGTGTGCCGCTTCATCTAGAATGCGATGCTGAGGATGCATCCGCAACGCATTTCATTATGTATGAAGGTAATGAGCCAGTAGGTGCCGCACGTTTGCGTAGTATTGAAAACGATGCTGCAAAAATTGAACGTGTCTGTATTTTACAAGACCAGCGTGGCAAAAAACTAGGTGCTTTAATAATGAAGGAAATGGAGAAGCATGCCATTTCAATTCATAAGAAAAAACTAAAACTCCATGCACAAAGCTATGCTATTCCTTTTTATGAAAAGCTTGGCTATTCGGTAACATCTCCTGAGTTTATGGACGCAGGTATCCCACATCGTGCTATGGAAAAGAACATTTAACAAATGGGTGTTACGAAAATGCTGATGCATATCGTAACACCCTTTTTGTAAAAGTTGAATGATAAATGAACATCCATTTAACCAACCTTTTTGATATTGCTTTGCATAGTGGATATATCATACTATTTCATCATTTTAGTAATTTTATCGAAATCTAATGAATCACCATCTTGAATAATAGATTGTACTATTTTATCCTCAAGCTCTTGCGTAATTTGTCTTTTGGATATCTTACTTACACGTCGTACAATTTTTCTTACTTGTTTTTCATTTGTGAAATCTGCATGTTGAATTGCATTTGCTAATGCAAAGATTTCCTCCATTGATACCCCAGTTTTTTGTTCAATTGAATTAAAAAACCCGCGGTGCATGTTCCCCCTCCTATCAGTTAAAATTTTATTTTTTTCCACCGTTGTTTTCATACAAAACATTTAACAATGAGTGAAGGCTTTAAACTTTATTCAGATAATGGGAACTCTGAAGAAAAGCTAAAGCCTTTTATCTACTGTCACATTTAATCAATTATTGCGTCTGCGATGTTAAATTACATGAAAGTAGCGCCGACAATAATTAGAAGAATGAATAGGACAACAATTAGGACAAATGTTGAGCTATTGCCATGACCACAATAGCCGCCGTAGTAATCGCCTCCACAATAACTAGCGTTATAACTACCCATATTTCCTCCATACTGTTGTGCGCACCAGCCTTGATATCCCATAAAAATACCCCTCCCTTCTACAACCTATAATATGTTTCGTTGTAGAAATGGGTGGGGTATTCGTCTAGTCAATATTTCCTTTTGGTTTAAAAATTAAAGCTCCGATAAAGCCAAACACTATAGCAGCACTGATTCCTGCACTTGTTACTTCAAACATTCCACTCAACACGCCTACAAGACCGTGTTTCTCTGCCTCAGCCATTGCACCATGCGTTAATGAATTGCCAAAAGATGTAATAGGTACTGTTGCACCAGCACCTGCAAAATCAATTAGAGGTTCATACAAGCCCATCCCGTCTAAAATTGCTCCCACTACGACTAGCGTACTCAATGTATGTCCGGGTGTTAATTTACCAACATCCATTAATAATTGACCTATAACACAAATAATGCCTCCTACAATAAATGCAAATACAAATGACATAACCATAGCTTTTACCTCATTTCATTGTAATTTCAATTGCATGTGCCGTACATGGAATTGTTTCACCCTGTTGAAACGAAAGCGGGGACAGTAATGCTCCTGTTGCTACAAGAAGTACTCGCTTATAGGTACCTGCTCGCATTTGTTGGATCACATAACTAAAAAAAATTGCTGCCGAACAGCCTGCACCACTTGCACCAGATTGGAATGATTCATCCTGTCCATAAAATTCAGCACCTGCATCACGTAAAAGTGTTAACTCCTCATTCTTTACGCCACTTTCAACAAGCATTCCTTTTAGAAGTTTCAAGCCAAGTTGACCTAAATCACCGGTTAAAATTAAATCATAATTGTATATTTTTTGATTACGCTGCTCTAAATGTGATTGAATCGTTTGAAAAGCAGCTGGTGCCATTGCTGCACCCATATGAAACGGGTCATCCATACCATAATCAATTGATTTTCCAACTGTTGCTGCTTCAATAGAAGGATATTCCTCATGATGCTTCCCAATTAGCGCATAACCAGCAGCTGTTACCGTCCATTGAGCAGTTTGAGGTTTTTGCGAGCCATAATCGACTGGATAGCGGAATTGTCGTTCAACTGCATTGTGTTGACTAGATGCACCAGCTAGCGAGAAATTTGCGGCACCTACTTCTGTTAAAAGGCTCGCAACGATTACTGAAGAAACAGAGGTAGCACACGCAGAGAACAATCCAATAAAAGGAATAGCTAAATCTCTAGCTGCAAAATTGGTCGGTGTCATTTGATTGACTAAATCCCCACCCATAAAGTAATCAATGTCCGAATTTTTCACGCCAGCTTTTTTCATGGCAAATTCACAAGCCTCTTCAACCATTTTTCGATGACCCTGTTCATTTGTTTTCATTTCCCAACGCTCGTCATCATAAGTCGCATCAAAATATCGACTAAATATACTACGTTTCTCTAGCGGGCCTGCTACCACACCACCCGCTAGTAAGGACGGTTTCGATTGAAAGACAATTACCATGAAACCACTCCTATCGCCACAAGAATATATTTAATAAGGCCAACAAAAAAAGCAGATACAACACCAAATAATACAACTGACCCCGCTAATTTAAATAAATTTCCACCAACACCAAGCACTAATCCTTCAGATCTATGTTCAATGGCAGCTGAAATCACAGCATTCCCAAACCCTGTAACAGGTACAGCCGATCCAGCTCCAGCAAATTGACCGATTCTCTTATATAAACCAAAGCCCGTTAAAATCATGGCGAAAAACACCATTGTTGCAACTGTCGGATTTCCTGCTGTCGCTTCCGTAAAGTTAAAGAAAATCATATAAAAAAGTGAAACAGCTTGTCCGATTGTACAAATAAGACCTCCTACAAAAAAAGCCTTTGCAACATTCTTTAAGTAGGGTGGCTTCGGTGTGACATTTTGTTCTAGTTTTTTATATTGCTCTTTCTCCATTTATGACTCCTCCTTTGCAAGCTCTTTCAATTCCTTAATTTTATCGCTCAGTTTATTATCTTCAATTTTATCCTTTTTTATTTTATTGGCTTCATAAAATATTTTATAATCAGCTGAGACCAAAACGTCTTTGTTTGGATATTTTTCATCAAATTCCTTTTGCAACTTTTTCTCAAATTTAGCCTTTTTCCACTTATCCCATGGTTTAATTTGAACTGCTACAAGCATACTATCGTCATATTGGATAACCGTTGTTTTATCAACAAAGTCATGTTCTTTTAAAATGGCTTCAACTTCCTCTTCATTTTCCGGTGAACCGTAGACAATAAATTTTTCTTTCTCATTGCAACCACTTAAAAGCGACATACTAACTAATAGAGGTAACATTATTCCTAATAGCCTCAAGGTTTTACCCTCCTTTTCTTTACAGTTTCTCCTTAGATAAAAAAACTATTCACCTAACAAGATATACGAAAGGCGAAAGCCCGTGTCCATTTTTCATGGGTACATATTGTATAAGTAGTAACGAGGAAAGGAGGTGACAATATGGGTTGTGGCAAGCCAACAAATCCTATTGGACCAATCCATTCAGCAGGCTGCGTTTGTGACGTAGTACGCGCTATTTTAGACATTCAAAATCAAGCGGTGAGAGAAGAATGTCAACCATGTACAGCTAACTGTTTCTTAGAACCACTTGGAGGCATTGTAAGTCCTTCACGCTCTCATGCAGATACACGTGTATTCATGTTAATTACCAAAGATGGTACTCCTTTCAAAGCATTCTTTAATTCTCCAACAGCAGATCCATGTATATGTACATCAGTATTTTTCCGTGTAGAAGATATGTTTGATGAGTGCTGCGCTACTTTGCGTGTTTTAGAGCCTTTATGTTCATTTGACTCTAGTGAAAGTACAGTAGACCTATTAAGTCGTGATGGTTGCTGTGTCAACATGAAAAAAATATGTAAAGTAGATGATTGGAATCCAACTGAGAGCTGTATCACTGTAGATTTATCATGTTTCTGCGCTGTACAATGTATTGCTGATGTTGACTTAGGGATTTGTAACTAATCTTTTCTCCTTTGACACACTACACATAAAAAAAGTGTACAGCATCCTCTGCTGTACACTTTTTTCATAAGGTAGGTAATTGTTTGCCTCGCCATAATATGTGCGCTATATCCTCAAAATAGATAATCTCTTGTGTCTTTAATTCTAAAGAAGTAAGCATCAATGAATCAGTCTGTACATCCGATGCATTACCGTGTAATTTCCTACCATCTTTCAAAGATATTACTAACGGTTGATAGGCTTTTTGTCGAAACGGCTTTTCTAAAAATTGAAGTTGCTTTAGTAAATACGGATCTATTAGTAATTCCTCTACCACTTCTTCTTTTTCTTCCATTTTTTGTTCATTGAAATAGCCGTCCTTTACATACACTGATGTACTTTCACTCAAATCAAGTTCATGTAGCACCTTAGAGATATTTAGAAAATATTGTGGTGATTTTATAAACAAGCGTGGCTCTCGATCCACATTACTCACTTCCCTTTTTTCTTACAATATGCAAAAGAAAGGGATTTGGTTCTTAGCCTATCTGACTTAAAAAAACTGTCGCTAAACCTAAATAAATTAAAATACTTGTAATATCATTTAATGTTGTAATAAATGGACCTGATGCAACAGCCGGATCAATTTTCAAGCGATGCATAAGCAGTGGGATAAAAGAACCTGCAACTGTAGCCACTAAAATAGAACCACATAGCGCTGCACCTACCAGCATTCCAAGAATAAGCTCTTGTTTCCAAATATAGACGATGCCGATAACAATCAGCCCACAAACAATTCCAGACATTAAGCCTGTTCCTGCTTCACGTAGTAGTAATTTGAGCTTACTATGATCCTCGACGTCTCCTGTCGCAATTCCTCGAATAGCTACCGCTAGTGCCTGAGTTCCACTATTCCCAGAAGTACCTGAAATAAGAGGGATAAACACCGCAAGTAACGCTACTTGTTCTAACGTTGCTTCAAACTGCCCCATCAAATTTGCTGTTAACATTCCTAAAAATAGTAATATGACAAGCCATGGTAAGCGTTTTTTAGCTGCTTGTAACGAAGTCGTATCAAATTTATCCATATCGGAAATACCCGCTAATTTAGAGTAATCCTCCGATGCTTCCTCATCAATAACATCAATAATATCGTCGACTGTGATAATCCCTAGTAATTCTCCCTTATCGTCGATAACTGGAGTTGCTAAGAAATTATAGTCCTTCATAATTTGAGCAACCTCTTCTTGGTCATCCCCTGCATGCACCATCACAACACGTTCATTCATAATTGAACGTATAAGTGTATCTTCATCAGCAATAATTAAATCGCGAAGTGAAATAACGCCTGTTAATCGATGTGCTTCGTCAACGACAAAAATATAATAAATTGTTTCGGCATCCGGCGCCTCTTTTCGTAAAATCGCCATTGCTGAACGCACAGTAGAATTTTCTGGGATCGCTACATATTCTGTCGTCATGATGGAACCGGCAGTATATTCATCGTAGCTTAATAGTTCATTAATTTCTTCAGCTGTTTCCTCATCCATCATGCCTAAATAGCTTTCACGTTGCTCTGTATCCAACTCATTTAAAACGTCTGCTGCATCATCTGCATACATATGAGAAAGCATTTCTGCACCATATGACGGAGCCATCTCAGCTAGGTACGCTGTGTACTCATCATCATCTATTTCGATTGCCTCAAAAATATCAGCCATTTCCGTCGGAGACAAGAACGAATAGATGATCTTCCTTATATCAGGTTCCACCTTCTCATAAAACGTTGCCTGATCATACGGATGAAGCTCTAAAAACTCATCGCGGAATGCGTCAATATCATGTGCTTCGAGCATTTCTCGCAAACGTGCCTCGTCGAATTGCACATCATCCTTTTCATTTCTTTCCTCTATCATGCTTGTCCCCTCCTTTCGAGAATCAATGCTTTCGGTACAGAAAACATTTGCTGAAATAAGTTAAATCATTGATACGGACAATGCCGTAAATCTACCTTTTATATAATAGAGTGTATTGTACCTTTTCTGCAAACCCTTTTTTTAATTCCTAATAACCTGCGACATTGCCACAATCTAATTGGATAAATCTGCGTATGAATATTTCTATTTTCCACCTTTGCTGAATAAAAAATGGCTAATAACCAAAAGTTGGAGAAGAAATTTATTATAACGTATGCCATGTAAATGAGTTGATTGGAGTGGAGACTGGGCGACTCCTTGGGGATCAGCGCAAGAGGAACGAAGGCTAAGAGCATCACGTCCTGTGATAACGCCTTCGTGACCAACATCGTGTAGGCCCGAGACCCTGCAGCGAAGCGAAGCGGCTCATCGGACGCCCCCAGGAAGCTCTGCTCTGCGCGAAAGCGAAGCGTCAGCGGCAAAGCGCCCAGTCGGAACGGAAATCAACCCCACGTTATGGTAATGTACCTAAAAAACCCTCTACTTTACTATACCCTACAATCACTTTCTTTTCTGTTACCGTGCTGCTAAGAAAACTTTCTTACTAGAGATAAAAAATGATAGAAGGAGATGCCCGTTTGTGCGAACATCTCCTTAAATATATAAATTAGTTTTCACAATTAGTGAACTAAAGACTGTTTAGATAGTCTTCGTCATAGTATAGTTTTTAAAAAATAAAATCTATACTTTAAGCTAAGGAGTCATTCAGTAATTGCTGCATATCTTCGTTTAAGTCACTTGTGAAGTGTAAACACTCACCTGTTAAGGGGTGGAGCATCTTTAAAGATACACAATGTAGGGCTTGTCTATTGATATGGTCGCGACTTCCACCATAAAGTGCATCTCCAACAAGTGGATGTCCCACATAAGCCATATGCACACGAATTTGATGTGTACGCCCTGTGTGTAACTTTAGTTGTATATGTGTCATCGGTTCATCATGTAAATAAAAGTGTCTTAAAACTGTCACATCGGTATGCGCAAATTGACCGTCTTCACGTACCTCTCGCTCAATAATACTCGTCTCTTTGCGTCCAATAGGAGCAATGATTGATTGTATATCTTGAGCTACATGTCCATGCACAATTGCTTCATATTGTCGAGAAATTTCTCCATTACGCTGTGCAAGCCCCGTTAAATGGTGGATATGAGCATGTTTAGCGATGCATAATAAGCCAGAAGTATCACGATCAAGTCTCGTGACGATATGGGCAGTAGACGCTAGACCTTGCTTCTGAAAATGACCACACACTAGATTAGCTACGCTAAGTGTTGGATGCTCTCTCGAAGGGATCGTACTCTGATGCGCTGGCTTATTAAGCACTAAAATAGCTTCATCTTCAAAAGTAATAGCGAGTTCACCATGTTCAACAGCAAGTCCTTCACTTTTTTCTTCTGGAGGGAATTTCACTTCAACTCGATCCCCAACGTGAAGAGGATGTCTAACATTGCGTTCGACATCATTCACTGTCAATAAACCTCCATCAAATTTAATAGCTGTTAAAGCTCGCTTGGAGATTCGCCATTCAGTTAAGGCTTCCCTTAGTAGTTGACCTTCCTTTTCTGCTATAAAATGCAGTGTAAACCTTGTATCCATCTTACTCATTTGCCACGAACGATTCATGGACTCGTTCCCAGAATGGGAATGGGCGGAAACGAGCAAAACGTACTCTTTCATTTGCTACATTAAAAGCAATCGACTTCACATCGCCTTGCGTAACTTGTAAATGATCAACCGTCATATTAAAGTTTTGATCATTAACTGGACGTAAAATACAGTGATGGTGGGCTGGTAAAATGAGTGGTGAACCAACTGTACGGAAGACACGGTTATTGATAGATGCTATTTCTGTAATTTGGAATGCAGCTAAAGTCGGGTGAATAATCGCTCCACCGAGGGCTTTATTATACGCTGTGCTACCCGAAGGAGTCGACACACAAAGTCCATCTCCACGGAAACGTTCAAACTGATTGCCATTTAACTCCACATCCATAACAAGCGTGACATCAGGTGATTTCACAGTCGCTTCATTTAACGCTAAATACGTATTGGACTCCGCATTATGATGCTCCACCTTCACCTCTAGTAATGGATACTCCACAACGTTAAAGTCTTTCTTAGCAATCGACAAAACAAGCTTTTCTAATTCAGATGGCTTCCAGTCCGCATAAAATCCTAAATGTCCCGTATGGATACCTACGAAGGCAACCTGATCTAGCAAATGAGAATATCGATGAAAGGCATGTAATAATGTTCCATCTCCTCCAATAGAGACTACGATTTCAGGCGATTCTTCATCATAAGTTAGCCCAAAATCCTGCAAATATGTTCTTGCTAGCTCCATTAATTCGTTCGATTGTGCATCTCTACGTGATTGAATGGAAAATTTCATTTTATGTCACGCTCCTTCTCTGATAGTAAATTAGGATTCGATGCTTCTTTGTACTCGCTAAAATAAGCTTGTGCTTCTTGAATCTCACTGCGAATGGACGACATTTCCTCATCCAATCGGAAGGCCGCCTCTGCAGCACTTTGAAGGCGGTTTTTTATTTCCTCTGGGAACATGCCTTTATATTTATAATTTAATGAATGCTCAATAGATGCCCAGAAATTCATAGCTAGTGTTCTTATTTGAATTTCAGCTAATACCAATTTTTTCCCTTGAATCGTCTCAACGGGATATTCAACAATCATGTGATATGAGCGATATCCACTTGGTTTATTATGTGTAATATAGTCTCGTTCTTCTACTACGCGCATATCTTTTCGTTGACGGATTAGCTCCGTAACTGTTGAAATATCATCTACAAATTGACACATAATACGAAGGCCAGCAATATCACCTAGCTCATCACCCAGTTGTTTAGAAGGCTCAAAGGAAAGTCCTTTTTCTAATGTTTTATCGTATATACTTGCTAAAGGTTTTACACGCCCTGTAACAAACTCGATTGGTGAATTTGCATTAACAATACCAAACTGCGAACGCATACCCTTTAATTTTACTTTTAACTCATCTACTGCTTGTTTATAAGGACTTAAAAATATTTCCCATTGTCCCATCACAAAAACCTCCCGACATTCGGTATCGAACAAAACCAACACCGTCTGTTCGTTTTGTCTTTTTATTCAGCGAGAATTGTCTTGAAGTGTTGTTCCACTGCTTGGACAAATTCCGCCCCGTAATTGTAATTTCCTTCAATATTATACACGAGCATTTCTAATTCATCGTAAAAATTGGTAAGTTCAATAACTTCTTCACCTAGTAGCAGCTTTGGATTTTTCTTTTTTTGTAAAATATGTACAAGTTGATCCCAACTACTCGGTGGAAAACGCAAGTAATGATAATTTTCTCCTGCATCAAGTAAATAAATAAACGCAAAGTCATCAGAATCTGCAATTAGTTGTGCAGCAGGTTTTAACTGTAAATTTTCATCAATGTCGTTTAAACTAAAATGAAGTTGCTCGTTTTCAAAATTCAATGTTTCTATTATATAAATTTTACGCACAGGCCGTTCCCCTTTTTTTCATACTCTTCCTCTTATTTTAGCATACAGGGTAAATAGTTGCAGTGTGTAAATATTAACGAATTAAACTTTTCTTTCTTCTAATCAACACATTTGAAAAAATTTAAACTAAACAGGTGATCATATATGGCACAACAACTTGAAATAGAATTTAAAAACCTCTTAACAAAACAACAATACGAGCATTTATTGCAAGAGTTCAACATTCCCGAAAATGCTATTCATCGTCAAACAAATCATTATTTCGACACACCTTCCCAAGCTATTCGGAAATTACAAAGCGGGCTCCGTATTAGACAAATCGACAAATATTATGAATGTACATTAAAAGAAAAAAGTGCAGAGCATGCACATTTAGAAACAACAGATGAAATAACTGCTGAGCAGGCAAACAAAATGCTTGTAGGAGAAGGTTTTTATGCCAAAGAGGTAGCAAAAAGACTAGCACTATTTCACATTCCTTTAGAAAATTTGGAAGTTTTCGGTTCACTGACAACGGATCGTGTCGAAATACCTTATAGAGATGGTCTTCTAGTATTTGACCACTCTTTCTATTTGCAGTGCGACGATTATGAGGTAGAATATGAATCAAAAGATGCAATAAAAGGAAATGCAATCTTCGACGAATTTCTACAGCAATATGGTATTGAAAAACGGTCTGCAGATAAAAAAATCGCACGTTTTATGCAAGCATTACAAATGGATAAAAAATAATACTAATAGCTTAAGAAAGGGTGACCAACTCCTTGGATATCCAATCAATCAGAACTTTACTTGAAATTCAAGCATTGCAAACACTAGGCTCTACAGAAAATTCATCGTCTAACAATCTTACAGACAGTAATTCTATGTTTTCAGACATGATTAGCGAATTGCTTGGCGGTGTAACAACTGCTAATAGTGCAAAATTGTCCAGTTTACTCGGAAGTGCATCAAGCGTCTCTTCATCGATCAACCAATTTAGTAGTTCAAATGAGTTGTTTGAAAACATGCAAAATAGTGGGTACCAATCATTGCTCTATAATGGTTCTAATGCCGTCTATATCCCTGATTCTGTACAGGCAGCATTAGCAAACACACAATCTAGTACAAAACTAGACACCTATGTTTCAGATAATGTCATTGGTTCAACAGCGTATGCTAATGCATTAACAGGAGCGAACCAATATGCTTCGATTATTGAAAAGGCAGCAGCTACATATAATGTACCCGAGAAACTTATCGCTGCCGTAATCAAGCAAGAGTCTAATTTTAATCCAACAGTGGTTAGTCACGCTGGAGCACAAGGTTTAATGCAATTAATGCCAAAAACAGCACAGTATTTAGGGGTTACTAACGCTTTTGATCCTGAGCAAAATATTATGGCTGGGGCAAAATATTTACGCCAAATGCTAGATAAATTCGATAATGATCCAACGTTAGCATTAGCTGCCTATAACGCAGGAGCTTCTCGCGTTACAAAGTATGGTGGCGTTCCTCCTTTCAAAGAAACACAGAATTATGTCAAAAAAGTGATGAATTACTATACTGCTTAATCGCATAATCACTGTTATTACAATCTTTTTCAGCAAATTTCACCCTCTGTGGTGAAATTTGTTCTTTTCTAGCGAAAAACAATTCCAAAGAGCGGTTTGTTTGTGTTAACGAAAAGACGTTGATAGAATGAAGGTAGTCACAAGAAATTCACATTTTTGAAGATGACCGAGTATAAAATTGTACTTTACGATATAAAGACTTGAAGGAGCATTTAACTTATGAGTAGAAAATACACTGTTCCTTATGAGGAGCTGGGAGCTGAAAAACTTTCAGAGCTAATTCATGCATTCTATAAAAGAGTTGCTCAGCATCCTGATCTTATTCCAATCTTTCCTGAAGATTTGACAGAGACAGCCCGCAAGCAAATTCAATTTCAAACACAGTATTTAGGTGGACCAAATCTTTTTACTGAGGAACATGGACATCCAATGATGCGTGCACGTCATATGAATTTTCCAATTACACCCGATCGTGCTCAAGCATGGCTCGAATGTATGTCCGAAGCAATGGATGAAGTTGGTTTAGAAGGGAAGTTCCGTGAAACTTATTATCAACGTTTAGTATTAACAGCTCATCACATGATTAATACACCAAATGACGATGAGGGGGAATTGTTACGTGAATAATATTCAAATGTTGCAAGCACCAACTCCTGAGATTTCTACTGCTAATAAGCCAATTGAATTGTATATTTTCGTAGATCCACTTTGTCCTGAAGCTTTTAATATACAAGCCATTCTTCGTAAATTACAGCTAGAGTATAATCATTACTTTACATGGCGCCTTGTGCTAAGCACAGAGCTTACCTCTTTAAATTGTTTAAGTAAGCGCGTAAAGGGGTGTGTATCAGGCATTGAACTCGACATAAATCACCCTGTTTTACCATCTATCGCTATTAAAGCAGCAGAGTTACAGGGCAAACGTGCCGGAGCGCGCTATTTGTCGAAACTACAAGAATATGTATTACTAAACCATCAAGATGTTAATTCCTATGCTACGCTGTTAAAAATTGCAGAGGATGTTCAATTAGACATGAATGAATTTTCTGTAGACTTTGGGTCGAAGGAAACAGCACGTGCCTTCCAATGTGATTTATATATGAAACGTGAAATGGAAGTTGATGAAGTGCCTAGCATTGTATTTTTCAATGAATGTATTGAAGATGAGGGACTTAAAGTTAGTGGTAGCTATTCCTATGACGTATATGAACATATTTTACAAGAAATGATGGATGAACAGCTTGTGCGTCAACCATTACCAACAATGGAAGAGCTATTTATAAGATTCCATACACTTTCAACACATGAAGTAGCTTTTATCTATTCTTTAACAGAACAAACAGCAGAACGCGAATTAAAAAAACGTATGCTACAACAAAAGATTGAACGAATTCAGACAGATGACGCTACATTATGGCGTATTAAATAATGCAATTATACTCTTATTCTAAAAAATAGAGAGCTTATCCGATAAGTCCCTAAAAATAAAGCAAGTGAAGAAAACTACTCGTTTCCTTCACTTGCTTTTGTTTGTTGTCCTAATAATTAACTTTCTCTCGGATTATTCAAACTCAACGAAAATAAATAAACAACCTCATCTATCATCTCATCAATATCCGGATTAATATCTCATTTAGATCTGGTAATGTCAATTGGAAAACTAAAATTGGCGAAAGCAATGAATAGAAAAAATTCGCTGTATATTTAAAGTTCCCTTTTTATACCTGTATTGTCTTTTCCACGGCTTATCACCATAACGTGTGGTTGATTTCCGTTCCGACTGGGCGCTTTCCTGGGGGCGTCCGATGAGCCGCTTCACTCGCGTTGCTCGCTCCAGGGTCTCGGGCCAACACGATGTTGGTCACGAAGGCGTTATCACAGGATGTGATGCTCTTAGCCTTCGTTCCTCTGACACTGATCCCCAAGGAGTCGCCCAGTCTCCACTCCAATCAACTTATATACAAGGCATACGTCTTAACAAATGTCACCCACAACTTTTGGTGATGAGCCTTTTCCACCCTCATTTATAAGCTGCTATTACAGTCCACTGGTATTTTAATTCCTTATCACTAACATTAGCAAATTCTAATAAACCTAACAAATATTTTTTATTAATAGCATTCTTCCCTTTTCTGTTACCATCTATGAGCCGGCTATTTTTTCTCCCTTAGGCTGGCTGCTGTTGGCGTCCGGTTCGACAGTGATACCGATTTGATCAAAAATCTGCCCTTCAGCGAGCTGGTAGGTCAGTATGCCGGATCCGTTTTCATCTGGCTTGAATATGCCGCTATTTTCCCTTGTGCCATTTTTCAGCAGCCAAACCTGGTAAACCTGTGAGCCTTCGACGCCTGGTAATTCGTGAACCTGCACCACCAAATTTTTCTCAGATCCCTGCTGGACAATATATGCCATGCCGTTTGTTCCCGTGTGGCTTTGATTCGCTGCTTTTAAGGGAATGGTCGTTAAAATCTCAATGGGTATATTTTCAGCATGGCGATTTTCCCCCTGTACATTCGCTATTCCAAGGCCAATAATAGCGAACAACAAGACGACCAAGATACTGGTTGAAACTGGAGTGAAATGGCTTTTGAGCTTCATCGCAAGCTTACTCATCTTAGCCATGAATGTTTCCGTATCGCTTTTCGTTTTTTGATCAAAAACAAACCCCAGCACCTCGCCTTTTAGCGATTCAGGCACCGCGATTTCGGTATAATCAAACGGCAAAGCATGCCAGGCCTGGGACAATTCCTGATATTCTTTCTTACATTTCGTACAATTCTTTAAATGTTCAACAAAGGCTATGCGTTCGCTCTCCTTGAGCTCATTTGCTATATATGGAATTAAATGATCACAATCCCTTCTCATTTTATATCCTCCAGTTCCAGATGCTTCCTCAAACCTTTAAGTGCTTGGTGCAACCTGCTTTTAATCGTGCCGAGCGGCTCTTGTTCCAGCTTGGCGATCTCTGAAAGAGAATAGCCTTTCCAATAAAGCAAATCGATTAATTTTCTTTGCGCCGTCGGCAATTTGTTTTTCGCCATCTCAATATCATTCGTATTTACTCGTTGCTCGATTACATTGGCAAAGTCGGCGATTTCTTCATGTTCCTCTTGATAGTGTTGCGTATGCCTCTTCTCTTTGCGGTGGTAGTCAATGCAAATATTGCGAGTAATCGTGAGGAGCCAATTGACAAAGCTGCCTTGAGCGGGATCGTATTGGCTGTTTGTTGTCCATAGCCTCAAAAAGACCAACTGAATAATCTCTTTCGTCTTATCCTCATTCCCATTACAAAACTTCATTACAAAGCCGTAAACAAGCTTTATATATCGATCATACAGCTCCTCTAATGCGTGACCGTGTTTTTCGTTTACCAATATCATTAATTCCGCATCGTAATTTTCTTTCATGTGGCACTCCCTGCTATTGGATAAAAATATATTCTTTCGGTACAAAAGACACTTGCTGAAAGAAGTTAAAAGTAAAGATGGGAACGACCGCGATCGATCGTTCCCTGGGCAGGCTTACTTAAATTCTGTTTTGCTATTTACGATAAACCATACATCTTTTACTCCTTGTCCATTTACATCCCCTTTTTGCTGGTCTTTAGCAAAATAATACAGAGGAAAGCCTTTGTAAGTGACTTGCTTCTTACCGTCGTCTGCTCTTGTGATTGTACCGAAATCCTTTTTGTCAAAACCTTCTGGGACACCGAAATCTTCCTGAGTAAATGCCGGCCAAGTTGCTATGCAGTCTCCATTACAATTGCTTTTTCCTGCTTCATCCTTCTTAAAGTAATACAGCGTCTTTCCCTGTGAATCTGCTAGGTATTCTCCAACTTTGTCATTCTTCAAAAGCTGAAGGCTGTCAGCCGGGGCTTGTTCCGATTTAGTTTGTTCCGTTTGGGCTTGATCGGGTTGATCCGTCTCTGTTTTTTCCTCAGTGCTTTTTCCGCAGGCAGCCAAAACAAAAATAATCGATAGTAATGTAAGGGTAAAAATTCCTTTTTTCATGTATGTTCCTCCTAGTTTTTTAGATTTCAGGATCTTCACCATAACGTGTGGTTGATTTCCGTTGCGACTGGGCGCTTTGCCGCTGACGCTTCGCTTTCGCGCAGAGCAGAGCTTCCTGGGGGCGTCCGATGAGCCGCTTCACTCGCTTTGCTCGCTCCAGGGTCTCGGGGCAACAGGATGTTGGTCACGAAGGCGTTATCACAGGACGTGATGGTTTTAGCCTTCGTTCCTCTATCGCTAATCCCCAAGGAGTCGCCCATTCTCCACTCCAATCAACTTATAGACAAGACATACGATTTAAAATGTCATCCACAACTTTTGATGATGAGCCAGATTCCGGTATTTCCCTTATTTCCATCCCCATTTTTGAAAGATTTGATGACCTTCTTCCGTTTTTAAATACTCAATAAATTGCTGTGCCTCTTTTTTCTGATCGGTGATTTTCGTCAAGGCGATCGGCGTTCCACGATAGAGCTTCTCTTCTTCGGGAAGTTCAACTAGGTCGGTCACATCCTTAAGTCGGTAATGCCATGATTCATAAGTAATCCAGGCGTCTAGGCTAGAATTCGATTTCCATAGTTCAATGGCTTCAGCACTCGACTTTACAGAAAGGTTAATATTTTGAGAAATACCTTCGATTATCCCTTTTCTTCCTGCCATGTCTTCCCACAAGCCGAGCTGACCAGCTCCATTCACATCGAGTATTTTGACTCCATCTTTCGTTAAATCCTCCAGGCTTTCAATCTTCTTTGGATTTCCTTTCCTCACCAATATTCCTGCAGCACGCGGGTAAAGCTCCGTTCGTGATTTAGTGTCAATCATTTCGGGATGGTTAAAGATGAAGTCCTGCAGCATATATTCGGAGCCACCGAAAATAATATCTGCATCTTGCTTTGCCTGGCTGATCCATTTGCCCTCTGGTCCGGCTGTTACTTCCACCTTTATTCCCGTTTCAATTGAAAAATGTTCAGCAGCTTCCTTGATTGGTCCAAGTGGTCCGCCTGGTCCGTACACCCGGATAACATGATCACTTTGAACGGAATTTGGTGTCGCCTGGGACGCCTGCTTACTGTCCATTTTTGCATTGGCTGACAATCCGGTAGTCGCAATAACAAAGAGCAGTAAAGCTGATAGAAACAAGGTCTTCTTCATGATGATTCCTCCATTTTATATATGTTTTTGAACGGTACTATCAAAGGAAACGAAGGGAGGCTGCAATCGGTTTGATTATAATTTCAAATTAGTTAGAAAGTTTCATAAATAAGATCAATTATACTTCGGCATATTTCGTCTGGAATCGGCCTTGTGCTTTTTTAAATCATCGCGGCACTTACAGCGTATGATACTGCCTCTAGATGGCTAACAGGGCAGAATAGTTGAAGAAGGATTTATCTATTCTTAGGAGAACTTATATATTTAATAGTAAAATTATTTAGCCAAAGATGGCTCTTCACCGAAAGTTGTGGATGACATTTGTTAAGATATATGCCTTGTATATAAGTTGATTGGAGTGGAGGCTGGGCGACTCCTTGGGGATCAGCGTCACAGATGAGACCCTGGAGCGAGCAACGCGAGTGAAGCGGCTCATCGGACGCCCCCAGGAAAGCGCTCAGCCGGAACGGAAATCAACCACACGTTATGGTGATGAACCCCAAAGATGGTATTACTATCAAATCTTGTATACGTTACCAGTTTTCATTCCCAATCTTACACACTATATTTTGATAAGCCTTTTTTAATAGACAAGGAGAAAAACTATGAACTTTGAACAGTTACTATATATTGTTGAAGTGACAAAACACAATTCACTCTCTATAGCAGCTCAGAATCTTTATGTGACTCAATCAGCTATTAGCCAATCCATTACTAGTTTAGAAAAGGAATTGGGACTAAAAATTTTACATCGCTCAAGGGGACACGGTGCTGTGCCAACCGATGAAGGTAGAATCATTCTGAAACAAGCCTACGAAGTGTTAAGAAAATTGGAGGAAATCAAAGAGACCGCCCACTCATTTAATTCCATGGTAGAAGGAGAACTAAAAGTATCTTCAATACCAGGATTGACAACGATTCTAGTAAAGGCTTTGGCTGCTTTTAAACAAGATTACCCTCAAGTAAATGTAGAAATAAACGAAAAAAGCAGCTCTTCCGTGATTGAAGATGTTCGCCAGCATCAGATCGATATCGGACTGATTGCCTATTCACCAGACTGGAACATAAACATGGAAGGAATAGCTTTTGAATCACTATTTGAAGGAAAACAGAAAATCTATGTTTCTAAACATTCTCCTTTAGCGTTTACAGGCGCCATATCTTCACATGAGATACTAGATCAAACGCTCGTTACATATTATGGTGAATTTATGCAACACTTTGTTCATGATTTTTTTAACAAATACCAGCCCATGAAAATCCTATTTACATCAAACAATTTGGACGGCATTCTCCAAGCTATCAATGAAAGTTTGGCTATTACATTCGCTCCTGATTTCATCATGAAAAATTATCCCCCCGTCATAAACGGAGAGATAATCCCCGTTGATTTGGTAAATCATAGAGGTCTCAATATTTCTTTTGGATTAGTTCTATCTGAAGATAAACATATATCCATTTTACTAAACAAGTATATTCATTATCTAAAATCTGAAATTACGAAAATATAAGAGAAAAAGAGTTGCCACTTCGTCTTATGGAAGGGCTTCTCTTTTTTTATCAATCTAACTAATCAATTATGCCTCGGCATAATTGCGTCTGGAATCGGCTTTGTAGCTGACGCTTTGCTTTCGCTACAAAAGACACAAAATACATTTGCTGAAAGAAGTTAAAATTGAGTCACATCTATAGGTGTAATTCCCTCAGCTTCACAATGATCATGGTATTTTTCCAATAATGACTTCCAATTATCTCTAGCAATAATTTCTCCATTTTCATTCACATAGTCTAATGTTGCCTCAACAATATTTAACGTAATAACCTCTTCATCTCCTAGAGATTCAGGTGTGTGTTGGGATCCAGCAGGCTCATAAACTACATCCCCAGCGTTAGAAACCCAATCATTCTCCATATATCTCCAAGAACCACTAATGGTATACACAATAACCGTTCCAGGATGGAAATGTGTAGGAAGCTGTACCCCCGCAGGAACTTTTAACAGAGTAATAGTTTGTCCTGTTACTGGATTAACTTTTAGTAACTTAAAATGAGCCACCCCAAAATAAGAAACCCACGGTAAATCATCTGGGCAAATATTACCTGCATCATATACTTCTACAGCTTTTACATTACTCATTTAAAATCCCCCTCGTCCAATGTAAGTTATAAAATTCGCACATTGATAATGTTTACACTAGGAAGCTCACTAACTATTGCGAATTCGTAATTTTTAGTATATTTATAATTATCAATTTATTCAAATTATGATTTTTAATGTGCAGTTTAATTACATTAATATATACATGCAATTCCCTTACGATTATCATAATGGCTTTTTGATTTGGGCATTTCCTAATTTGAATGTATACCAATACCGATTGCTATAGTTGAACCGGCAATTGAAACTTACGCTGAAGCGTTGTGGTGGGGTTTGATTACAATAACTACAGTTGGATATGGAGATATTGCGCCTGTTACCGTATTAGGTAGATTAATGGCTACTGTATTTCTAATGGTAGGAATTGGGATGATCGATATATTATGATTTGCAATAATAGCGTCTAGCTGGAACGGAAATCAATCCCTCGTTTTGCCGAAGAGCCATACTTTATTTAATACGACACCTTAAATCGACATAAAAAAACAAAAAAATAAAAGAAGCGCCACTATCCTCGACAGATAGTGACGCCTCTCTTTCACAAAGGGGATGGGAGAAATGTTCACGTTCAAACAAAGGGGTGTATGTTTGTTTTGTGATTTATTTCACAAGAACCACTTTATCACGGAATAATTAATATAGCAATGATACTGATGCTAGATTCACAAATTTGTCAAATAGAAAGCGATTACAGACAGTATTTTTCCAAGATGAGCGCTTTTAAACTTATAGAAATCAAAAAAAATCATTATCCATTATTTTTTTAACGCGCCACTTATCATAGAAAAAAGGCTGTAGTAAAATTCCTACAGCCTCGCTAATTAATTATTCAACAATAATTTTTCTAACTCATTTAGGCGTTCTTCAAATACTTTACATGCATCATCAATCGGTTTTGCCACGTTCATGTCAACACCTGCCGCCTTTAATACATCAATTGGGAAATTAGAGCAACCTGCTTTTAAGAAGTTATTAATATAACGTTCTACAGCTGGTGTACCCTCTTCTAAAATCTGTTGACTTAATGCGGTTGCCGCTGATTTACCTGTAGCATATTGATACACATAGTAATTATAGTAGAAGTGTGGAATACGAGCCCATTCTAAGCCGATTTCCTGATCAACGACGATATCCTCACCAAAGTACTTTTTATTTAAATCATAGTAAACCTCTGTTAAACGTTCTGCTGTTAAAGATTCACCATTCTTATCCATTTGGTGGATAAGGTGTTCAAATTCAGCAAACATTGTTTGTCTGAAAACTGTACTTCTGAAACCGTCTAACCAATGATTCAATAAATAAATTTTCTGTTGAGGGTCTTCAATTGTTTTCAGTAAATAATCATTTAACAGTTCTTCATTACATGTTGAAGCCACTTCAGCCACAAAAATAGAATAATCGCCATAAACAAACGGCTGGTTTTTACGTGAATAATAACTGTGTACACTATGACCAAATTCATGAGCTAGTGTAAACAGGTTGTTAACATTGTCTTGCCAATTCATTAAGATGTATGGATTTGTCCCATAGGCGCCTGAAGAGTACGCACCACTGCGTTTCCCTTTGTTTTCTAAGACATCTACCCAACGGTTATC
Source organism: Lysinibacillus sp. TE18511 (assembly GCF_054062295.1). NCBI lineage: Bacteria > Bacillati > Bacillota > Bacilli > Caryophanales > Bacillaceae > Lysinibacillus > Lysinibacillus sp. TE18511. The sequence continues at coordinate 45,523 of NZ_JBSSFD010000003.1, read as the reverse complement.
AAGACCACTTTGCACAATATCTTGGTATTCCTCACCAAGTGGCGCTAAAGACTTTACTAAAATATCCTTCGCTTCGTCGTAAGTGACTTTCATATCGACTTCCTTAACGAGCGGAGCAAATAAATCCCACATATGCAGTTCGTCCACACCTAAAAGTTTCTTTCGTAATGAAATATAGCGCTGCATAGCTGGTAAATGCTTATGGATTGTTTCCACTAATTGATCATAAACATTTTCTGGAATAGAATTATTAGACATGGCAGCATGGCGAGCAGAATCATAATTACGAATACGTGCGCTGACATTATGTTTTTTTACATTGCCCGTTAATGTAGCAGCAAATGTATTTTTAAAGTTGCCATAAGTTTCGTACATAGCTTTAAAGGCATTTTCACGAACAGTGCGATCTTTGCTTTCTAAGAACTTAATATAGTTACCGTGTGTTAGCTGCACTTCTTCCCCCTCTGCATTTTTCACCTTAGGGAATACCATATCAGCGTTATTTAACATACTAAATGTATTTGAAGCGGTACCTGTAACCTCAGTCATTTGGGCAAGTAATGCTTCCTGCTCAGCCGGTAATACATGCGGACGTGCCATTGTTATTTCTTTTAAAGATTGCTTATACAGTTGTAAATCTTTATTTTCTTCTAAGTAACTTTCTATTGTTTCTTCATTCAATGATAAAATCTCTGGTGTTAAAAACGATAGGGCAGCTGAGATACTAGTCGCCAATGTTTGAATACGACTATTCATATCCTGGTAAGAGCTATTTGTCGTATCTTGGTCATTACGCATATGGGCATACGTGTAAAGCTTCATTGTGCGTTCATAAATATCATCGTGATAAGTAAGAACCGCTAATAAAGCATTTGCACCATTTTTTAATGTACCTGCATAGCTAGATGCCTTTTTGGAAATTTCCGCTACTTCCTTGTACTCCTCTTCCCATAGAGCGTCCGTTGCAAATATATCCTCCAAGCGCCAAGTTAATTCTTCTGGAACTTCATTTCTTAATAAAACTTTATTGCTGTTACTAGCCATATGCCAGCCCCCTTTATATGTGAGTTTTTCCTATACTCTCATATTTTCTCAGTATATTGTGGCAATTGCAAATAAATGTGCGTACACTTGCTCACAAATATCCGGAAAACAATCATTTTTTTGATAACTTTTCGCTATCACTATTCCATAATTTTTAATGGCCTGTACTGCACGATCTGTAATCTCTACATTTTGTTGGCGTAAAAATAATCGAATATCTCTCTCATCCATCTCATGAGGTAGTAATTGCAAACCTCGACAAAAATAATGTAAAATCGTTTGCCACTCAATAGGAAATAATGGAATCGCTTCCGCATCTTTCACAGGAACACCTACGTAATCAGGCATTGCCGTTAAAGACAAGCGCAACTCGTAACTACATCGTAAAAATGAATCTCGCGCCCCTTTTTTACTATGTATTAATCGCTGATACACGAATTGCTTACAATGCTTTTTATAAAGCTGCCAATAAAGACGAAATTCCTCTTTCGTTATTGATGTAGGCTGATAAAATGGAAAATGTTGCTTGTGAATAGCTAATTCCTGTACTTTGCCTATAAAAGTATGCCCATGAACATGAAGAAGATTCGTCCAATAAATAAATCTCGATGTCTTTGCATCATAGCTCACTAAATAAGATAAGCCTTGCGCTGTAGTAGTAATCATTTTTTGCATAATGGGAGAAATAAAAATCTTTTGTATACCTTGTGTGGATTGTCTTTGAGGTGTTTGAAAAAGCCACAATGGCTGTATAGAATTTTTCTCATATCCGGATGTACGTAATAGCCACTTTTCATGAGAAATTGCACTACATTGAAATTCAATAGCAATTTGCTGTTGCTCTTTTATCAAAAGCAAATCTGGTCGCTGTGAAAGCTTCGGTAAATAAGGCTCCAACTTTACTGTATGCCCGAGTTTTCTCAGCCATTCAAATAATTGAATTTTTCCTTGATAATGCAGTTTTGATTCACCCTCTGAAAATAACTGTACACAGCTCTTATTAGCAATATGAGCAAAATGAGGAATATTATATTTACCTATCTTTAATTGGACAGGCTGTAGGCATTGGGGACAATAAAATTTCATCTGTTGCCTAGACTGTTGTAAAGCTTCCCTTGAATATTGATATGGGAGAAAAAGCTGCTGTTGCTCATTATAAGCACTAAGCATAAAATCATCTCCTTTTTGACTAATTGTAAAGGAGTGTTTTTATAGCAACAAATAAATAACGGCTTTTTCTTGAAATTTTAAAAATGCCACCTTATCAATCATGCCTCGGCATAATGGCGTCCGGAATCGGCCAGAGCTATTAGGCCAGCAGATGTTTTTGCGCGAAAGCGAAGCGGCCGCGGCAGATGTTTTTGCGCGAAAGCGAAGCGGCAGCGGCAGATGTTTTTGCGCGAAAGCGCAGTGCCAACGTAGCGTCAGCAACAACACGGTTTTGTCTGTGCGAAAGCGTAGTGTTAACGTAGCGACAGCAACATGGTTTTATCTGCGCAAAAGCGAAGCGGCCGCGGCAGATGTTTTTTGTGCGAAAGCGCAGTGCCAACGTAGCGTCAGCGGCAACAACACGCCGTTGGTCACTCAGGCGTTTTCATAGGATGTGAAGCTCTTAGCCTGAGTTCTTCTATTTCAGCAGGAGTATCGGAGCTTCATCATAAATTGTATTGTTATCTAAACAAATATTAAAATAAAAAGACTGTAAACAATCTTGAATCTCATCAAGTTTGTTTACAGTCTATGCCTCTGAATCAGAGGGAAATTGGTTTAAATAAAATATTTTCGTACTGTTTCAAAGCAATTAAACTCCATAATTTTTTCGCCATATTCCTCTAGGCGATGGATTGTGAAATTCGATGGTATTAAAAATTCTTTAATGACTGCATTTCTATCGTGGCGATTTAAGTCATCATCTGCGTTCGCAAAGTCTACTACTAAGTAGTACCAACCTTCATATTTAAATAATGAGGAATCCACTAATTCATCTGTCATGCGTTTCGCTACAGGGATTAACTCATCAATGTCTTTAAATTTATAAACATAAATGTCTGTATCCATAAATAATTCTGACTCATCTATGTCACCAAATTGAGTTAGTTGACTGAGAAGATCCTCTCCAACGTCGTCGAATGGGCCAAACATATCTTTGTGTTCATCAAAATGTGACTGACCATCTAAGGATTCACCGTCTTTTAAAATATGTGCACGTGTGACAATGATTTCCAAGCCTACTTCAGACGCATTGATATGAATCCAAATCGGACCCTCTACATCAAAATAATCCTCCGTGTTTACTTCATCAATCATATCCCAAAAAAGTTGTTCACCCTTTGCTCGATTGTACCAAATTTCTTCACGACTATAGCCGCGATCCTCTATATCATTGTACGTAATAAAGAGCTTGAGTGTATTTTCGTTTACACGTTCGATGTCCACTAGACCTCATCTCCCTTCACTGTCATTTGTCGAAAAACAGTTTTGTTCCATTAGTATGCTATTATTCATTGTTTTTAACCTCATACTCCATTTTGTTTTTCAACCTTTGACCACACTACAGTAAAACCATAGAGCAACCGAAATCAAAAATAATTGTCCACAGTTGCCTCTAATTCTATTGTATGCTGTTCTGTCATAAAATGAAAAGGATATACACCGTTTCACAGAAGATATTTGAATTATTGAAATTGTAGTAAACTATTAAATTTAAATCAAGTTTAACATACTTTTACGGAAATATATGACTTTTCCCTACTAATTATTATACTTTATATAGATGGTTTTACATAAGTAAAACATAAAAAAATAGATGTCACAATATGCTTGTTGCATTTGTAACACCTAATATTTATATTATGCAGAATACGGAATTATTAGTTCACCATGCGCTGTGCTTCTTGTAATTGATAAGCCCGAACCTTACGAGGTAGGAAACGACGAATTTCATCCTCGTTGTAACCAACCTGTAGTCGTTTCTCATCTAAAATAATTGGACGACGTAATAAACCTGGATACTCTTGAATTAATTCATACAAGCGTTGTAATGGTAAACTTTCAACATCAACATTTAATTTTTGGAAAATCTTCGAGCGAGTTGAAATAATTTCATCCGTACCATCCTCTGTCATACGTAAAATTTCTTTTATTTCACGAATGCTTAACGGTTCGGAAAATATATTACGTTCTGTATATGGGATTTCATGTTCCTCTAACCATGCTTTCGCTTTTCGGCAAGACGTACAACTTGGTGATGTAAATAAAGTTACTATCATACTGACACATCCTTTCCATTTAATCATTATCTATAGACCAGTGTGTTAAATTAGAATTAATGTAATGTAAATCTACATACCCATTATACAGTACTCCATTGTATTTGAATATAGTCCCAATAAAAAAAAGAATAACTTTATCACTAAATATTCTGTCTATATTTACACATCATGCAAAGTAGTTCCTTCATTGCATGGCTAATGTGCTACTACTAATATTCCCATTCTCAGCGCATTTTAAACACCCTTTAATGAATGGCTCTTGTTCTCATTTAAAAATCTTAAACGAGAATAATGTCAATTCAGTGTGTACAAATCTAGACATATATTTACTAAAATTGGTTGCTTTTCTAACACAAAAGAACAGTAAAAATAGCATATAAGCTTTTTTCGAAAAAAAACACCGCCAAAAGTCTGACTTTACACACTTGCAATCCACCGAGCCTTTATAATATAATTCTTTGCAACAAATCAATAATGTCTTTTGCGAATTCACTTCGCTATCTAGACAGTTATTGTATTAGATAAAAAACGCTGACGAAGAGTAGTACATATGCAATTTGCACGTTTAGAGAGTCTGTGGTTGCTGCAAACAGATCGTGTAAGCATATGGAATGGACTTCTGAGTTAGCTTTGTGAACGACTAAGTATCCTTACTTGCGTCTATTAGCAAAGCTCGTCCCTTCACGTTACGAAGCAAAGTGGCCGTTTTAGGCAAGCTGGGTGGTACCGCGGATTCAAACATCATTCGTCCCTTCATTAGAAAAACTAATGAGGACGCATGATGTTTTTTATTTTGGATATCGAATATGCCTCGGATGGGTACTTATGTAACAGACAAATGACTGCCACTGAGGTGACAAATTCAAGGAGGAAATGACAATGACAACTATTTTTTCAGGCGTACAGCCAACGGGTATTGTAACTTTAGGGAACTATTTAGGTGCTTTTAAGCAATTCCCTGCCTTACAAGATGAAGGAGATGCTGTGTATTGTATCGTCGATCAGCATGCAATAACAGTGGCTCAAGATCCAAAAGAATTACGTCAAAATATTCGCAACCTAGCAGCTACGTATATTGCTACTGGCATCGACCCTAAAAAATCTACATTATTTATTCAATCAGAAGTGCCAGCTCATGCACAGGCAGGCTGGATGTTACAATGTGTAGCATCGATTGGTGAGCTTGAACGTATGACACAGTTCAAGGATAAATCTCATGGTAAAGAAAGTGTTTCTGCAGCTCTTTTAACCTATCCACCACTAATGGCAGCAGATATCCTTTTGTATAACACAAACATTGTTCCTGTTGGTGATGACCAGAAACAGCATATTGAGCTTACTCGTGATCTTGCAGAACGCTTCAACAAACGTTATGGTGATGTATTAACGATTCCTGAAATTCAATTACCAAAAGCAGGAGCTCGTATTAAATCACTTCAAGAGCCAACAAAGAAAATGAGTAAATCAGATCCAAATACAAAAGCTACAATTAAGCTTTTAGATTCAGCGAAAGATATTGAGAAAAAAATTAAATCAGCGGTTACTGACTCTGATGGTATTGTGGCATTTGATGTGGAAAATAAACCTGGTGTTTCTAATTTACTAACAATCGAGTCTGCCATTTCAGGCGTATCTATTGACGATCTTGTTAAAAAATACGAAGGCGTTGGCTATGGTGGTTTCAAGCAAGGTGTTGCAGCAGCAGTTATTGATCACCTTACACCAATTCAAGAGAAGTTCTACAATTTAGTAGAATCCTCAGAATTAGATACTATTTTAGATGAAGGTGCTGAAAAGGCAAACGCTATTGCTAGCGCTACATTAAAACGCATGGAAGAAGCAATGGGCCTTGGTCGTGCACGTCGCTAAAAGAAAACGGAATTGATCCCTCCAAATGTTGTAGCTTTGGCGAAATTGATTGTAAGAGCTTGGCCAAAAAGAGAGTAAGAGAAGAGTCACATTTTATCTTTTATGTCTAGCGTTTTTTCAAAACCAAGATCAAAAACAATAGCACATAACACAATGGCTGATCCAATTGCCATATAAAATTCTGTTGTATGCACCATGAATTTAAAAACAACTATCCAGGAATATCCGAGTGTCCGATAATTCAAATACAATATGAGATTCCCTAATGAGAGAATCAATAGGCCGTAGCATATTAAAAATAAAAAGAGTCGGAACATGTTAAGGGCATCCTTTCTATTTCTTCTTACTTATCATCTATTCACAAAACTATAAAAAAAGACGTCAGCCACGTAAAAATTGGGCTGACGTTTTTTATGTTGTTGAAAAACTAAGTCAATAAAATTACTGTCCGTTAATGCGAAATAAATTTTACCATTAATAAAGTGAATGCTATGTCTACTTACCATACTCAAACAGAATTGACTTATTGCAGTCAAGCAATTGTACATCTTTTGTTACCGTATGTTTTCGCATATAAAGGCATTTTGCTACAGAGCGGTTGATTGGAGTGGAGACTGGGTGACTCCTTGGGGATTAGCAATAGAGGAACGAAGGCTAAGAGCATCACGTCCTGTGATAACGCCTTCGTGACCTACATCGTGTAGGCCCGAGACCCTGGAGCGAGCCCCGCCGAGTGAAGCGGCTCATCGGACGCCCCCAGGAAGCTCTGCTCTGCGCGAAAGCGAAGCGTCAGCGGCAAATGTTTTATCTGTGCGAAAGCGAAGCGACAGCAACAAATGTTTTCTGTAGCGAAAGCAAAGCGACAGCTAAAAAGCGCCCAGTCGGAACGGAAATCAACCCCTCATTTTGCAGAAGAGACTTACTTTATTTAATATGATGACACTTTAATTAACTGCCCCGATTGGTGAAGACAAATAAACAGTGGGAGATGAAGATCCCCCACTGTTTAAAGTGTTATTTTATTTATTCCTCGATTTTTTTGAATAGAAGACTAGCATTGTGTCCACCAAAACCAAGCGAGTTACTCATAGCATATTTAATATCTGCCTCACGAGCTTCATTTGGTACATAATCTAAATCACATTCTGGATCTGGATCTGTTAAATTCATTGTTGGTGGTAAAATGCCTTCTTTCAGTGCTAGAGCTGTGAAAATAGCTTCAACCCCACCAGCTGCACCTAATAAATGACCTGTCATTGATTTTGTAGAACTCATTGCAAGTTTATAAGCATGTTCACCAAAGGCAGTTTTTACAGCTTGTGTTTCAAAAAGATCATTATATGGCGTACTTGTTCCATGTGCATTAATATAGTCAACTTGTGAAGGCTCTAGACCGCCATCAGCTAATGCTTGTAACATTGCGCGTGCAGCACCTTCTCCTTCTGGAGCTGGAGCTGTAATATGATGAGCATCACCTGTTGAACCATAGCCAAGAACTTCTGCATAGATTTTTGCCCCACGTGCTTTTGCGTGCTCATACTCTTCTAGAACGACAATACCTGCACCCTCCCCGATAATAAAACCATCGCGATTTTTATCGAATGGACGACAAGCTGTTTGTGGATCTGTATTTAAAGATAAAGCAGTATTTGCACAGAAGCCTGCCACTGCCATTGTAACGATTGGTGACTCAGCACCGCCAGTAATCATGACATCTGCATCACCACGTTCAACTACTTTAAAAGCATCACCAATTGAATTTGTACCTGAAGCACAAGCAGTTACCGAGCAAGAGTTAATGCCTTTTGCACCAAGGTGAATTGATACTTGGCCTGAAGCCATATCAGGAATCATCATTGGAATGAAGAATGGACTGACACGTCTTGCGCCACGTTCTTGGAATGTTTTAAATTGTTGTTCATATGTTTCCATACCACCGATACCCGAACCAATCCATACACCTGCGCGTGGTGCTAGCTCTTCATCGATAGTTAGTTGTGCGTCTTCCATCGCCATGATGGACGCTGCTAAGGCATAATGTGTAAAGCGATCCATTTTGCGAGCTTCTTTACGTTCGATATACTTTTCAATATCAAAGTCTTTTACTTCAGCGGCAATTTTTGCTGCGAATTGATCTTTATCTAAACGTGTTAACTCGCCAATACCAGATTTTCCAGCTTTAATATTAGCCCATGTTTCTTCGATGCTATTTCCTAGTGGTGTAACTGCGCCAATTCCTGTAATTACTACTCGTCGTTTACTCATTGTATTACTCCCCTCAAGCATTTTTAGTTATTATTTTCCCCATCTCATTGCAACAGCGCCCCATGTTAAGCCACCGCCAAATCCAACAAGTACTAATAAATCATCATCTTTTATCTTACCTGCTTCAAGCTCATCTACCAAGGAAATACCAATAGACGCTGCTGACGTATTACCATATTTGTGAATCGTTTTTGACATTTTTTCTGGTGGCAGCTCTAGACGCTCACGAGCTGATTCCATAATTCGAATATTCGCCTGATGCGGCACTAAAAAATCTACGTCATCTTTTGTTAAACCTGCTTTATCTAACACAGTTACTGCAGATTCACCCATTTGACGTACTGCAAACTTAAATACTTCACGGCCATTCATAGCGATTGTGTCCTGCTGTGTTAAAGACAAATGCTTCCCACCTGTACCATCAGCTCCAAGCTCAAATGATAAAATACCTCTACCTTCTGATACTGGACCAACAATTGCTGCACTTGCACCGTCACCGAATAACACTGCCGTATTGCGATCTTCCCAATCAAGTACCTTCGACAGCTTTTCAACACCTACTACTAAGACATATTTATAAGCATTTGCTTCTACAAATTGCTTTGCTGTCACTAAACTATATATAAATCCTGCACAAGCAGCTGCTTGGTCCATCGCAGCTGCATTAACTGCTCCAATTTGTTCCTGAACCATACATGCTACACTTGGAAAGTTTTGATCTTGTGTTACAGTTGCTACAAGAATTAAGCCTATTTCCTCTGGCGTAATACCCGCATTTGCAATAGCCTCTTTTGCTGCAGCTACTGCTAAATCTGAAGTTTCTTGGTCATCTGCAGCAAAATGACGCTCTTCAATCCCCGTACGAGTTCGAATCCATTCATCCGAAGTGTCCATAATTTTTTCTAAATCAAAATTTGTAACGACCTTCTCCGGAACGTATTTGCCTATTCCTATAATACCAGCGTTCATAAAGCAACCCCTCCGCTTTCTTACTATCAATTATTAGTAACTGGTCATAATTATAACTCATAATGAAGGAATGGTGCAAGATGATTTGAAATAACCGTCTTAAAGCTAGCAATATCAAGGATTTTAGTGATATATACAATTTTGGCTCATCACCATAACGTGAGGCTGAAAAATTTAATAATGGCGGATAATAAAAAAAAGCTGCACATAAATCTGCAGCTTTTACCAACATTGCTAACATATATGATCAACAACGCAAAAGTCGATATCGTAAAAAGATGGAAGGTGGCTCTCGCATTGGTCGGCCTACATCCAATCTATTCTCTAACAGGTTGTTAAGGATTGCGTTTTCTTTGGAACTCTTAGTGCTCTGAAGAAATCGCTTAATAGGTTGTAGCACAGAAGGCTTCAAACGACGTGTTGTACGTTTCTTTTTGTTAGGTGTGCTACCGTAGTTGTGCCAACGTAATGGCTGAAGCTTTAATCGTCTGGTGTTGCGGTGGTGTTTTTGGTTCAATAAACAACGTTGAATAATACGCATCCGCAATGGTAATCATGTAAATCACAAAAAGTAATTGTTTCGTTCAATAGTTCAAAATTTATTTCTCCCTTTTTTCAGTTCTATCAATTCGAATTGTCTAGTTATAATACGAATAATACGTAATAAAAGTTTCATATTAAATCAGGCGTGTTAATTAGGAAAAAATAGGATTATTATTGAGCGATAAAAAGATTTTTTTGTTGCTATTTTGCTAATATATTCCCATTTTAACTGATTGTAGCGTAGGGCTACTCGACTCCCGCGGGAAAGCGAGACAGACGAGACCCTGCACGGAGCGGATGTTTTCTGCGCGAAAGCGAAGCGGCAGCAACAAATGTTTTATCTGTGCGAAAGCGAAGCGGCAGCAACAAAGCGAGTAGCCCGTAGCGGAAATCAGAGCCTTCTAATTAGGATAAATAAAAATGGTTAATCAACACACTTGATATTAAATATCAAAACGGGTTAACGTTGTGACAAAATCGACATGTTTCACAGAAAAGGTTCTTTTATTTTCGATTTATGTTATGATATGATAATGAATATGTAGTAAAACTTATGATAAAAAGTTCGGTTGAGGTGAAATTAATGCAATATATCGTAACATTCATATGGTCATTCCTACTAGTTTCAATGTTAAACTACGTAGTAAGCTCTGTACTTGGCGTACCATTTGATTTCCAAACGGGTGCAATCTTATCAGTTGCATTCTCAATTCTTATTTTCATTATTGGTGCAGTCATTCCAAACGAGCCAACTCCAGAAGCTGCAGATCATCATTAATTCAAACAAGAAAAAACCTGTTCCGCATCGTGCGAAACAGGTTTTTTCTTGTTATTTTTCAACAACACATTGACCGTCATGCATTCTAATATGCAATGTTTCTCCTGGTAATACTTCACCACGTAGCAATTCCTTTGCAACTGCCGTTTCAATATAACGTTGTACGAAGCGTTTTAATGGTCTTGCGCCAAACTGAGCATCCGCTCCTTGTTCTACAACCCAATCAATTACATCTTGTTCTACTTGTAAAGTAATATCTTGCTCTGCAACTCGTTTTATAAGCTGTTCGACATATTTCCAAGCAATCGCTGTAAAGTGCTCACCTGATAATGCATGGAACATAATAATATCATCCATACGATTTAACAGCTCTGGTTTAAAGTGCTGTCGCAGTGCAGCCATCACTAAATCCTCAACTGCTCCATCGTCTTCTTTTGCTTCCATCAAATAGCTTGAGCCAATGTTAGAGGTTAAAATAACCACTGTGTTCGTGAAATTGACCATACGACCTTGACTATCGGTAATGCGTCCATCATCTAAAATTTGTAGTAAAATATTCGCGACATCTGGGTGTGCCTTTTCAATTTCATCTAGTAATACAACTGAATATGGATTACGGCGAACAGCTTCCGTTAATTGTCCACCTTCCTCATAACCAACATAACCTGGAGGTGCCCCTACAAGACGTGATACGCTATGTTTCTCCATATATTCACTCATATCAATGCGAATAAAATGATCCTCGGAGTCAAACAGCTGTGCCGCTAATGCCTTGGCAAGCTCTGTTTTACCAACACCAGTTGGTCCTAAGAATAAAAAGCTACCAATTGGTCGATGCGGATCTTTAATACCAGCTCGAGCGCGCCATACTGCTTCAGTGACAAGTTGTACAGCATTATCTTGTCCAACTACTCGCTCATGCAATGTATCTTTTAAGCGCAATAATTTTTCACGCTCTCCCTCCACTAATTTTGTTACAGGTATTCCTGTCCAACGTGAAACAATAGATGCGATTTCATCAGCTGTTACCTCTTCACGTAAAATACGTGATTCTATGCCATTCTCTAATTGTTTCTCCATCTCTTGTATATCCTTTTCAAGAGTAGGAATTTTCCCATGACGTAGTTCGGCTGCTTTATTTAAATCATATTTACTTTCTGCTTCATCTAAGTCACGACGATATTTATTAAGCGTTTCTCGTTTTTTCTGAATGCCGTGTAACGCTGCTTTTTCGCTTTCCCATTGTTTCCGCATGCCTTCTGAGGAATCTTTTAACTTTGTTAATTCCTCACTTAATTGCTCGAGACGCTTTTTACTTGCCTCATCCTTTTCTTTACGCAATGCTTGTTCCTCAATTTCGAGCTGCATAATACGGCGTGTTACTGCATCCAATTCCTGTGGCATAGAATCAATCTCTGTTCGAATCATGGCACATGCTTCATCGATTAAATCAATGGCTTTATCAGGCAAGAAGCGCTCTGTAATATAGCGGTTCGAAAGCTCTGCTGCCGCTACGATAGCACGGTCATGAATACGTACTGCATGATGTAATTCAAAGCGCTCTTTTAAGCCACGTAAAATAGAAACTGTATCCTCAATAGATGGCTCCCGCACAAGCACTTGTTGAAAACGACGCTCTAAAGCAGGATCTTTTTCAATATACATACGGTATTCATCTAATGTTGTAGCACCGATACAATGTAACTCACCTCGTGCAAGCATTGGCTTTAACATATTCCCAGCATCCATTGCACCATCCGTTTTACCTGCACCAACAATTGTATGAATTTCATCAATAAATAAAATGATACGCCCTTCAGATTCCTTCACTTCTTTAAGTACACCTTTTAAGCGTTCTTCAAATTGACCTCGATAACTTGCACCTGCTATTAAAGCACTCATATCAAGCTCGTATAATACGCAATCTTTTAATCCCTCGGGTACATCCCCTTTTACAATACGTTGAGCTAACCCTTCTACAATTGCTGTTTTACCGACGCCTGGCTCACCGATTAAGACAGGATTATTTTTCGTTTTACGCGTTAAAATACGAATAACATTACGAATTTCTTCATCACGACCGATAACCGGGTCCATTTTTCCGTTTTTAACTTCTTCAATTAAATTACGTCCAAATTGCTCTAATGGTTTTTTATTATCTGTTTGTTGAAATTGCATAATTAGCACTCCTTTTCAATAATGTTAGCGGAATCCCGTTTACCATTCTTGTTCACGAAAAATGTTTGACCTTTTTTGACTAACTTTATTTTACAACATACGACAAACCTAAGCAAAGAATAAGCTCTAAAATTCCTTCACTTCTAACTGAAAAGTTAAGCTATAATAAAAGTATGTTTCTTAGATTTAGTATCGAAATTATTCACCATCCTTTTGTAGTAAACAGCCATTTATTACAAAAAGAAAGCGATGTGTTGGAGATATGGTTATAATGGATAAAATACAAGAGCAATTTCACGATCTTTTCCAAAAGCACGGTGTTTTTACGAAAGTGAATAAGGATCATAAAATTTTTTTAGAAGGCGAACGTGCGAAAGAAATATATTATATTAAAACTGGAGCTATCTCGATTAGTCAGGAAACTGAGAACGGGAAGGAATTAACAATTCGAATTTGTGGTCCGAATAGTATTATTGGTGAAGGCTCTTTGTTTTGTAACTTGACGTATCATTCCATGACCGCTAAAATATTAGAACCCTCTAGTTTATATGTTCTAAGCCGTAAATCATTGGAACTTTTATTAGTAGAACAACCTAATTTAATGGTGGAATATATGAAGTGGTTGCAAATAGAAAATTTAAAGCATCAAAGTCGTTTGCGTGATTTAGTTTTAAACGGTAAAAAAGGTGCTTTATTTTCAACGCTTATCCGTCTTACAAATACTTATGGTAAGCCTTTAGAAAATGGCAATATTTTTATTGATTTCCCGTTAACAAATACTGAAATCGCTAATTTATGTGCGACGAGTAGAGAGATGATCAATCGCATGCTCAATGATTTAAAGAAGCAAAATATTCTTTCCTTTGAAAAAGGTTATATAACAGTTCACGACGTCCAAATTTTAAAGGATGAAATTGCTTGTGAAAATTGTCCGTTACAAATATGTCGTATCGATTAATACGCTACACAAAAAATCCCTGCTTATGAGTTATAAGCGGGGATTTCATATAATGGTCAAGTAAATCATTGTGAATATTATAATCTTTAAATGTGGGGGATTTCCGTTCCAGGCTACTCGCTTTCCTGTGGGCGAGCGTCGAGCCGCTTCCTCCGCTAAAGGAACGAAGGCTAAGTGCGTCACGTCCTGTGACAATGCCTTCGTGACCAACATCGTGTTGGCCCCAGGGTCTCGCCTGTCTCGCTTTCCCACGGGAGTCGAGTAGCCTTCCACTCCAATCAGCAATAGTGTAGAACTTTTATAAATTTTTGTATTTCAAAAGTGAACGCTATGGAAACTTATCCATAATCAAACAGAAGAATCTTATAACAGTAATGCTATTGTACACCTAATCTTACTGACGCTCCGCTTTCGCACATAAAAACATTACTGAAGTTTCGTTTTATAGCTATAAATTAAAAGTAACATGCCAGAAGATACATACTAAGAGAAGTTGTTGAGTGGAGGCTGGGCGACTCCTTGGGGATTAGCGATAGAGGAACGAAGGCTAAGAGCATCACGTCCTGTGATAACGCCTTCGTGACCTACATCGTGTAGGCCCGAGACCCTGGAGCGAGCAACGCGAGTGAAGCGGCTCATCGGACGCCCCCAGGAAGCTCTGCTCTGTGCGAAAGCGAAGCGTCAGCAACAAAGCGCCCAGTCGGAACGGAAATCAACCTCTCGTTTTGCAGAAGAGCCATACTTTTAATATGACATCTTAATTTCATTGACATAATAGTTTTTCGACAGCACAAATCCCCGCTCACTGTTGCGAGCGGGGATTTTTTGTTGTGCTTTAAGCAGACTTATCGTACACCTAATGCCATTTTTGCATAGCGTGACATTCTATCTTTTGACCACGGTGGATTCCATACAATATTAACATTTGAACTTTTTACTTCTGGAAGCTCACCTAATGCTGTATTTACTTGATCAACAATAACAGGTCCAAGTGGGCAGCCCATTGAAGTTAGTGTCATAGTAACCGTTGCAACACCTTCTTCATCTAAATCTACATCATATACTAAACCTAAGTTGACGATATCAATACCAAGCTCAGGGTCAATTACATTTTCTAATGCACCGAACATGCTGTCTTTCATATCTTGATCCATCTGTATTTCTCCTTCCATCACAGTGTTAACTTAATCATAGCAGATGCATCTTATTATGCCAAATGCTCTGCAAGCCATTCAGTTGCAACTAACATACCGTCGCGTGATACAGCATGACCTGCTTTTTTATTAGCTAAAAATTTCAAGTCTTCCGGATTTGCTTCATAGTATTGGCATAAAGTTAAATAAAAATGATAGGTATCTTTAAAAGGTACAGTTTTATCTAATTCCCCATGCCAAAATAGTACAGGCCGTCCTGCAAATTTTTCTGGTGTTAGACTGATATCATATTTAGCTAGAAGCTCATTTATTTGCTGTACCTCTTCTTCGGACATTGACCAGTTAACACCATCATTCGCGAGTTGCTGTAATTGATATTCACCTAATTTAATAAAACCTGGTGCACCCATACATACTGCTGCTGTTTTAATCCAATCATAAAGCTTTAAGCAGCCCGACGTCACAATTCCGCCCATTGATGTACCAGCTACGCCAATTTTATCATTCACTAATAATTGTTTATTCTTTAATTCATTATATAATTGTTCAACTTCATGAATAGAATTTAAAACAATATCCCAAAATTGCAAATTCATTTGCATCTCAGATAGGTCTTCACTACGGTCACCATGTAATTTTGCATCTGGTAATAGGACACGCACCCCTTTACCTACTAATTGATATGCATAATGTAAGTTATGTTCTTTTGCACTCATAAAGCCATGTAAGAAAATTACTACTGGGGTTTCTTCATTCATATTTTCAGTATGTATATGTAATAAAGGAATATCCCCCCACATTTCTTTCTCAACAATCATCTTTGTCACTCCCTACTTGTGTCTCAACTTAATGTTAGCAAACTTTTTCCATTGTGACAAAATTTTGACGAATGATGGGCAAAGAGATACTATTCAAACTATAGGAAAGGGGCAATGAGTTATGAAACCACATTTAATCGTTTTAGACTTAGATGGTACATTATTAACGGACCAACAACAAATTTCAACAAAAACTAAAAATACATTATTGCAGGCAAAGGAACAAGGTCATCAAGTGATGATTGCAACAGGTCGTCCTTATCGTGCAAGCGATATATACTACAAGGAGCTTGACCTGACAACACCCATTGTAAATTTCAATGGAGCATATGTGCATCACCCTAAAAATGCTTCTTGGCACCATAAGCACACACCTATAGATTTAAGTATTGTGCATGATGTCGTCGATTCCATTAATAGCTATGAATACGAAAATATTATTGCGGAGGTTAAGGATGATATTTACGTGCATACAGAGGATGAACGGATATTAAATATATTTAATATGGGAAATCCAAAAATTACCTCAGGGGATCTATATGTCCATTTATTAGACAACCCAACTAGTTTACTGATTCAAGCGAATGAAATGAATTCAATGATTATTCGTGATCATTTACATGCTGTTCATGCAGAGGTCATTGAACATCGTCGCTGGGGTGCGCCATTTCACATTATTGAGATTGTTCGCCGTGGCTTAAATAAAGCAGTGGGAATCGCTCATGTAGCAAAGGATTTAGGTATCCCACGGGAACGTATCATTGCATTTGGTGATGAGGACAATGATTTAGAAATGATTGAATATGCTGGATTAGGTGTTGCAATGGGTAACGGTATTCCTACTTTAAAAAATATTGCCAATGAGATTACCACAACAAATAATGACGATGGAATCGCTAAAATACTCATCGATCGCTTGAAATTATCCTAGTTAAGTAGTAAGTTCAAATTAACATTCCATTTTTTACATTTAACTTTATTCAGTAGTACCCTTTATCCTGAGTACTTACTGAATAAAGTTATAAATTTCTACTGTTGCAACGATACTGAAACTCGATAGGATTATTTATCTATATAACATTATTTTAAAGAAACATAGAATGGAAAGCTCGACACTCGTTTACTTGTTATGTTGTATAGGTATTTAAAAACTCCTTATACAGAGTTAAAAGAATGTTAAATTAGGGGGACAAATGATGAAGATTTTTACTGATAGTGGATGTGATCTACCGAAGTCTTACTACGAAGAACACAATATTGAGCTTCTTCCACTACGAGTGGAATTGAACAATAATGACTATGATGATGTCATTGCAATTGATTCCAAAGAAATTTACGATGCTATTCGTCAAGGTGCTCGCCCAAAAACATCCCAAGTATCACCAGAGCTTTTTCTCAAGCATTTTGAAAATCTAGCAAAAAATGAAGAGGAAGGCATCTATATTGCCCTTTCATCGGAATTATCAGGTACCTATAATACTGCGGTCATGATTCGCAATCAAGTACAAGAGCAATATCCATCACTAAAATTAGCGATCATCGATTCTAAATGTATTTCATTAGGTTTTGGTCTAGTAGTCGAGGAAGCAGTCCGACTTCGAAGTACAGGTACTTCGTTAGAGGAAATCGCAACAACAATTACTGCCCTTGCCCTACAAATGGAGCACATATTTACAGTTGAGGATTTAGATTACCTCGCTAAAGGCGGACGTTTATCAAAAACAAGCGCATTTCTTGGTGGGCTTCTAAGTATAAAACCTATTTTAAATGTAGAAGATGGTAAGCTTGTGCCCATCGAAAAGTCACGTGGACGTAAAAAAGCCATCGCTCGCATGTTAGAATTGATGCAGGAGCGCGGTGGTAACTTCTCAGAGAAAATTGTAGGTATTAGCCATAGCGATGATGTGGACCTTGCCAACGATGTAAAGGCTTCTATTCAAGAAAGATTTTCTCCAAAAGCCATCCAAGTAACAATGATTGGCTCTGCGATTGGCTCCCACGTTGGACCAGGTACAATTGCCATCTTTTTTACGAATAAAAGCGATCAAGCTTAACAAAAACCCCCTCCACACTTAAATTCAAGTGTAGAGGGGGCTTTATCATTTATTTTAAGCATCTTGCTCCTGGCGTCGTACTCTACCTCGTTTAATAATAACAACTACAAATCCTATGAATATTAACCATACTAATCCTAATGCGACCATATATGGAACATTGAAGCCTTCATCATTTTTAACTTGGTAAATTTCTACCATTTCGCGGTTTAAAATAACTGGATAAACGTCTTTTTCATTAATACGAACTTTTTCTTCTACTAAAATACCATTTAGCATTTTATCTTCACCAATCTGTTCTGGTGTTAAATCAAAGCGTTGTGTTTTACTAGTATTGTTAATCATGATGACCCATTTTTCTTCATCGGATGTACGTGTAAATACAAGTAGGCCATCTTCATTTTTGAGAACTTCAAAATCACCTTTACGTAATGTAGCAGATTGATTACGTAAAGATTGGACATGTTTAATATAGTTGATTAATTCTTCATCTGTTTTAAAGTTGAAGAGTTGATGTGTATCTGGCTTTGCCTCTCCGTTCATCGCAATTTCTGTACCATATTGCACAACTGGAATTCCCGGCATCATGAATAATGCACCCATCGCCATTTTTATACGTGTCGGTGGGAACATATTTTCAGTTGCAGAATCAAATGTAAAACGACGCGTTTCTAACGAATCCACCATAATCTGAGTTGGTTTCTCATCTGTAAATGGCTCCATCAATTTTGAAGAATCCTTATCAACAGTTTTAAATATATTACGGTAAATATCAGCTGTCGCTGGTGAGAAGCTTGCATCAAAATCGGCATCACTTTCTTCATTAGAAATGACATAGAGTGACTTTTTCGTATCCTTTAATGCCGCGATCATTGCATTAATAAACTCTGTATCGGCATCCGCAATATTTGTTAGACGAACCCCACCAATATCATATGTAGAGACAAAGTCCGTTGCTGATTTAATAAGTGCTTCTTGTACATCTTTGTTTTTTAAATCCCACTGTACTTGTCCATTTTTGCTTGAAGCAATCCAATCCTTTTTCGCTGGATCCTTTGCCCACTCATGATTTGGACTTACATTGTTAAGTGGAAAATCCACCATGATCGACATATTTTTTGCTTTATAAGCCTCAACAACACTTTGAAACTCTTTACTTGTCCCAAAATGACGCTCGATCGTAGAGTAGCTAGTTGGCATCGAGCCATCATATTTCTCAGTAGCAAAAACCGGTCCAATGGAAACAATTGTAAAGCCCATCTCTCCGATATATTTCAGTTTATCTTTTAGACCTGCAAAATCGCCTCCAGCAAATTTCGTAGGGTCTTGCGTATTTGTATCAAAATCGTTAGTGCCCGAACTATTAAAGAAACGGTCAACTAGTAAATCATAGATGCTTTCTTCTGCAATTGTTCTTGTTGATGCTTCATCAGCATGTGCAACTGGTATAGTGCTCACCAATGAAGTTGCTAGTAAAAGCGATGCAGCCGTCGCACTTATCCACTTCTTGAATTTCACTTTTATTCCCTCTCTTTCAAACCAATCCTTCGTCATTTTACCAAATAAAACAGTGACGTCGCTATTATTTAAAAATATTTTCCGAAAATGCAAAATAAATTACGGCAAAAAGGTGTCAACTTCTCCTTTTGATCGATTCATCGGCTACGTGAAGCGGTTGAACTCAGCGCCTGGGCAGTCATGTGCTTTGCATGAGTCGATTTTCCGGATACCTGAGTTGTTCTCCTAACTACCCGAGCGTTATCCGCCTTTCTAAAAAATAAAAGTCGTGAAGCGAAATCTTCACGACCTTTACGAGCAATTATGCTAAGAAATTAATAAACATTGGCAGTTTGAAGCCCAAGAACATTGTGATGAAAAGGAATACAGCAAATAACGCCCAAAACATGCCTGTTGGTTTGTTTTTCTTTTGACGAACTAATACCATTTCCATCATACCAATAACTAAAATACCAAATAAGAATTTCATACCGTACATCATTGGATCTCCAGCTTGATACTTGAAGAAGAGTGCTCCACCAGTGATGATAATTAAAACGTAGAATAAACGTAATGTCATATGTAAGCCTTTTGAATTCTTGCCCATTAATGCTGCAATCAAAAAGATTACGATAGCTACTACCCAAGTAGTAATATGCAAATGCGTTTGGCTAGTTAAAAAACTCATTATTGTCCCACCTCATATTCTTTTTCTATCAAACTCTATCCTACCATGTGTTGGAAAGGGTTTCAAACATTACAATAGTGTTCACAGAATAAACTTAAAAATCCGCGGAGTATTGACTTAGGGCACTGAAAAAGTCGATTTGCCACAAAAATTGTGATGCAAATCGACTTTTTTGAGTTTATAATTCCAACAAAAGTCAGATTTATAATTAAGAAAATGTATTTCTTTAGCTTTCCGTGCCCCCGTGTTGACTCACGCGGATTTGAAAAAATTATTCAAAATGATTCACTAATGTACCGATGCCTTGAATGGATACTTTCACAGTATCTCCAGCTTTTAAAAATTGTGGTGGATTCATGCCTTTTCCAACACCTGATGGAGTACCCGTTAAAATAACATCACCTGGCTCTAATGTTACGTGCTGAGATAAAATCGATACTAATGATTCTACAGAGAACATCATATCTTTTGTGGAGCCGTTTTGACGTACTTCATCATTCACTTTTGTAACCACTGTTAAATCTTGTGGATTCGGAATTTCATCCTTTGTTACAAGATAAGGCCCTAGTGGACAAGTTCCTTCTAAGCTTTTACCTAAGAAGAATTGCTTATGTTTTTCTTGTAAATCACGAGCTGTTATATCATTAGCAATTGTGTAACCAAATACATAATCGTATGCTAAGTTTTTCGGAATATTTTTACCACGCTTACCAATGACAATTGCTAATTCGCCTTCATAATCCATTTTAGATGAAAGATCAGCATGGATCGATAGTGTTTGTCCATCAGCAGCAATAGCAGTCGGAGATTTTGTAAATACCATTAATTCTGTTGGTGCTGCTTCTGCACCCATTTCTTTTGCATGCTCATCATAGTTTTTACCAATACACATAATATTTTTTGGTGTACGTGGAATTGGTGATAACCATTCAATCACTGTAAATTCACGTTTGAAGCTTTCAGCACGATCTGATTTTTCAGCGGCTTCTACTAATTTACGAATCTGTTCAACAAAATCAAAGCCTAAAGCAATGCCATCTACGATTGAACTTGAAAAAGAAGGGAGAACTTGAAGTTCATTCTGAATAGCGAGTACATCCCATACCGCTTCTTCTTTTTTTACTTTTGGTCCAAAGCTTACATGTCCACCTAATTTAAACGATAAAATTTTCATGATTTTCAGAGCTCCTTCTTTTTTCTACATGATACAACAAAATAATAGAAATTGCCTTACTTTTGCGACAATAATTTTTATTCCTAATCAACCGCGGGGCCATTCACCATAATGTGGGGTTGATTTACGTCAGCTGGGCGCTTTCCTGGGGGCGTCGGGGCAACAGGAAGTTGGTCACGAAGGCGTTATCACAGGACGTGATGCTCTTAGCCTTCGTTCCTCTTCTATTGCTAATCCCCAAGGAGTCGCCCAGCCTCCACTCCAATCAACTTATATACATGACATATGTTTTAACAAATGTCATTACCAACTTTTTATAATGAGCCAAATCGCAATAAATTATTCTTATAATACAAGACGTGATTATTAACTATATGTTTCCATCACATTAAAGATGAAGGCTGATTTCCGCCGTCGATTGCTAGATTGCACGAGATTCGAATACCTTATATTGATAAAACATTAACCTACTTTAGCATTCGCCTTATATGTTAATTTACGCCATAAAGCCTCTAACGGACCTTGTTTCCATTTAGCTAGCCAAATCTCCGCCACAATCATTTGTACAACAATAATACCTACTGCAATTAACACGCCTGTTGCGACGCTCACTTTTCCATACCAACCAAATCCAAATTGATAAAATAAACATGTTCCAATGATCGATTGAAGTATGTACATCGTTAACGACATGCGCCCCATTTTTGCAAAAGGACTGAGTAACTTTGGTACAACTGGCAGTAAGCAAAGTAATACAATAACCCCAATATAACCAACTGATAAAATTGGACCACCTATGTATACTTTCAAATAATCTAAGAAATACGTACGAGTAAACATGATAGGTAAGCTCTTGATAAAAATACCAATTGTCAATCCAGCTATTGCTAACGTCAGCCATAGCCATTTTAACTCCTTCGCTCGTTCCACTAAACGCCATTTAGAAGCTGCAGCACCAATTAACATGTATGGCAAAACTGTAAATAATGCCGCAAACCACATGCCTATCCCCGCTTGGACAGATAAATCGGTTAAACGTTGCATAAAAGCATCTAGCCAACTTCCCGTTCCATAAGCAGTGATTGCTTGCTCTACTGAAGTAATATCTAAATACTCATCAACTGCTGAATTAAAGTTAACAAACCCTACAATAAATACCATGAAAACTTGCATAACACTGTTAATCATAATACCGATTGATAATAACCAAATAGGATGTAGTCGTAGTAATAGCAATAAAAAAATGCCACAAAATGCATAAGTCATCAAAATGTCGCCCCACCAAATGAGCACAGCATGTAAAAAACCAAATACAAATAATACAGAAAGTCTTCGCAGTCCTATCGTATAGAAATTTTGTTCACGACTTTGCGCTTTCTTCCATTGCATTGCAAGTCCATAACCAAATAACATGGCAAACAGTGGATAAAAGCTACTTTGTACATAAATATCTAAATTTTGCTGCCACACCATATCTGATGGTGTTGTAAACCATGATGCCAAATCAATATATGGCATTGGCAAATAAAAGGCGAACATATTAACGAGTAAAATACCTAGTAAGCTTATACCACGTAATATATCTAATGTTGCAATGCGTTCCTGCAACATTGTCGGTTTTAACTCCACAAAATAGCCTCCTCTATATAATCAATTTCGCCTTAGCGTAATTGTAGCTGTCGCTTCTTTCGCTATAGAAAACATTTGTAGCTGTCGCTTTGCTTTCGCTACTAAAATAATTGTAGCTGACGCTTTGCTTTCGCTACTAAAACATTTGTAGCTGTCGCTTTGCTTTCGCTACAGAAAACATTTGTAGCTGCCGCTTTGCTTTCGCTACTAAAACATTTGTAGCTGTCGCTTTGCTTTCGCTACTAAAACATTTGTAGCTGACGCTTCGCTTTCGCTACAGAAAACATTTGCTGAATGAAGATAACGCTTTAGTGAAAACAGGGCGTGGTAAGCTACAAGATTTTGCAATACTTACTAATAGTAATAAAGACATCCCCGTTAACACAGTGCGTTTACTTACCCATGTATAGCCTGTTCAATATCGAATAAATATAGAACTTTATCACTCACTTTGATTTGAAGTATAGCTTCAATTGCCTCACTATAAACTCTGAGTTGAACACCATATCGTCCTAATAGTTCCTTCGAGAGTGCTGGCTCCTCAGCAAAATGTGATTGGATGCGATCTGTCTTATAATCAAGCAAGATCCATTCACCATATTCATCCTCAAATAAACAGTCAATAATCCCTTGTACAATTTGAGCATCGCCATCTTCATCTACTCTACTAATCGTAAAAGGCATTTCTCTACGTATTTGCTTTGCTTTTTTAAAGCGAAGTCCAACGTCTGTTGTAAAGAAATTATATATTTTTTTCCATGGAACGACCGTCCCCTCAGCCTCTGTCAGTAGCTGTCTTGCCACTAAATCGGCGACAAACTCCTTTACCTCCTGTACGTTCGTAAAGCCATTTTGAGGTACATGCTGCATAACTGTGTGGACAGCTGTTCCAATTTCTGCGCCTGTTAGCTGTTTGTCCTGTAAAAAGGTTGGACGTGGCGCAATGGTTGTCGTTTTTTGCTTAGAAGGTATTGAAAAGTAATATTCAGGCTCCTCCTGTCGCTGAAGATTTTCTAAACGCTTAATTTCACTAACTGATGTTTTTGAGCGTTTTCGTGTCGATTGTTGAAATGGATACTGTGCTTGAAAGCGCGTCGTAATTTCTGCCAGCAATGCTTCGTCCTCTGGCGTTTCTAGCATTTGCTGTATCTCATCCTCTAACGTCTGTATGTCATACGCATAATGGCTTGTTTCAACAGCACGTACCCACCAATGCGATACGTCTTCAGGTGCCTTATAGGAGGAAGAAGCAAGTGATGCAAAATCTGCGTGTCTTGCAACTGCAGGCCCAAGCCAATCAAAATAGCTATTAGCTCTCGCGCGTAAATACTCCTGAAGCGGGGCATCTACCGGTAAACTTTGTGCATCCAGCCAATTATCGAGCGTTTTACTCCAATTTTTCACAGACCCTATTAAAATAAGTCGCTCCTTTGCACGTGTCATTGCTACGTATAATACACGCATTTCCTCAGCACGCATTTCGAGCTCCTTTTTCTCCTTCAGTGCTAAAAATGGTAGGGATGTATAGGTAATACGATTTTCTGGATCAATCGCCTTTACTGCAAGACCAAAATCTTGATCGAATAAATATGGATTGTGGAAATCCATTTTATTAAATGGTCTCCCCATCCCTGCAACAAAGACAACAGGGTATTCCAATCCTTTTGAAGAGTGAATCGTCACAAGACGCACAACATCATCTTTTTCTCCAATCGATTTAGCAGTTCCTAAATCATCACCACGCGTACGCATACGATCGATAAAACGTAAAAAGCGGAACAGTCCACGAAAGGCCGTTTTCTCATACATTAAAGCACGATCATGCAAAATGCGTAAGTTGGCCTGACGTTGCTTACCATTTGGCATTGCCCCAACCATCTCATAATAATGCGTATCTAAGTAAATCTTCCAAATTAAATCTGACAATGAACCACGTCGTGCTAAATCTCGCCAGTTTTCAAATGCCAGCATAAAACGTTGAAGCTTCGCAAACGTGTCAGATTGTACACCATGCCCATCACTTCGAATAAATTGCCTTAGTGCATCATAAAACGGCGCTTTTGAATCTGCTAGCCGTATTTTTGCTAGCTCATTTTCAGTTAACCCAACAAATGGAGCACGTAGCACTGAGGCTAAAGGAATATCTTGATATGGGTTATCGACAACCTTCAGTACATTCAGCATAATCATGACCTCTAACGCATCGAAATAGCCTTTCGAGGACTCTGCATAGAGAGGGATTCCCGCAAGCTTAAATTCTTCCACTAAATCAGTTGACCATGTCATTGAACGCATTAAAATCACAATATCACTATATTTTAATGGACGTTCAGTCTTCGTTTTTGTATCAAATACAGTTGTCCCATCCTCTATCATCTGCCGGATACGCTCAATGATAAAACGTGCCTCATACTGTGATTTTTTTAATTCCTCTAGTTCAGCTGCTTCACTTGCAACATCTTCTGCCTCTTCTTCCTGCTCCTCTGTTTCGGGAGGATGCATAATGACTAGCTCTACCGGAACTTCTTTATCATCATACGGCGCTGCTGGCTTTAATGAAGCATTTTCATCATAAAGAATTTCTCCAACACGCTCTCCCATAATTTGTGCAAATACATAGTTCGTAGCGTTCAACACTTCTTTCCGACTACGGAAGTTAGCGTTTAAATCGATACGCATTCCCGTTAAATCTGGCGTCTCTAGAAACTCACTATATTTTCGCATAAAAAGCTTTGGTTCTGCTAAACGGAAACGGTAGTAGAGTAGGAACCCAGCGCCTTGCTACATTTCTGTAGTAGGTTTCCAGTCAACCCCTCCCCGAACCGTACGTACTCCTCTCAGAGTATACGGCTCTCCACTTATAACAAATCTATCGTTGTTTATGAATTTCTTTATGACATTTATCACACACGACTAGCGTTTTTCTTTGCTTAGCGAGCATTGTCCATTCCCAATATTCTTTTCCTTTTAAATTCTTCACTTTATTTATGTGATGAATTTCGAATTTTGTATCGGGGTGATTATCTCCACATAATTCGCATTGACTTGCACTTAGTCGTTTTTCTAAATCATTTCTGCCCTGATATACATAAAGATTAGGTAGTTCGTCTATTGTTGCTCTGACGCTTTCTTTCTTCTTTTCAAAACCATCTTTATAGAAATATGCTATTCTTTCGCCTTGTTTTGTTTCGTATTTTACTCCCCAATACTTACCTTGTTTAAACTTAACCTTCATTTTTGCTACTGAGGATTTGTATTTATTCGCAAGTGTTTTTAAACAGCTATATTCCATTACATAACGTAATTGCCACATTTTTCGGTTTACATTTTCCGCTAGAGCATAATAATTATATAAACCACGTAGCTCTGCGTTATACGTTTCGATGATTTCTAGTTCAGAAAGTCCAACTAATCTTGGTCGATGCAACATATCCCATTGTTTCGCATCAATGTCTTTGACCATTTTATTTTTTACAATTACTTTTTCAATTGTTCCTTTAGGTATTCGTAATTGTACATATCCTCTATATTTACGTTTAATAACACCGTTTTTATCTTTCGCTGTACTTAAATCATTGCTAATTGATATATCGTAGCTTAAAAAGTTCGCAAACTTTGTACTATGCGTAATGAGCGTCTTATCTTCTGACAATTCAAGTTGTAAATAATTTTGTAAGAAGTCTTTCATTGCTTGCTTAAGCATTTCACAATCTTCTTTACTACCATTAACGCCAACAATAAAATCATCTGCGTAACGTACATATTTTATTGCTTTATATGTGTCCGTGTTCGACTCATAGTACGGTAAATTAAGCAATATTTTCTTATTCGCCTTATATTCTTCAATCATTTCTTTTCGCAAGACTTCATCTTCTGTTGCATTAATCTTTTTATGCAAACGTTGGTTACGCATATCATATTTTCGATATTCAGTATTACGTTTACGTTTTTTTGGTTCACCTAAATCAAAAGAAGGCTTTAATTCTTTTTCAATATAATCGTCAAATTCATTTAGATAAATATTCGCTAGTAACGGACTAATAATACCGCCCTGTGGAGTTCCACTATACGTCTTTTGGAATCGCCAATTTTCAACGAATCCTGCTTTTAAGAACTTCCACATTAAACGAATGAATTTTTCATCTTTGATACGTTTTCTTAAAATAGTAATTAATATTTGATGATTGATGTTATCGAAAAATCCTTTTATATCGCCTTCAATGAACCAGTTTACCCCTGTAAAGGTTTTCTTCATTTCGATTAATGCTGTATGACAACTTCTTTTTGGTCTGAAACCATGCGAATGATTTGAAAATTTAGGCTCATAAATTGCTTCTAATATCATACGACAAACTTCTTGTACGATACGGTCTGTAAACGTAGGGATACCAAGTGGTCGTGTATCACCATTTTTCTTTGGGATATGAAGACGACGAATTGGCTTCGGTTGATAGCTTTCATTTTTCAACGTATCAATGATTGCTTGAATATTTTCTTCCCCGAATCCATCCGCTGTTTCTTCATCAATACCTTTTGTTGCACTACCTTTATTTTTGTATATCTTCGTATAGGCTTTTATATAAAAATCTTCATTGTATAAATGTCTGTATAGACGGTCAAATGTATATCCGTCTTTCATTGATTGTTTCGATAGATTGTATAAGACAATTTCTGAATTTTGCATAGAGCATTTCGCTCCTTTCCTCATTGTTTATACATTATAAGCTGCTCCCCTTCGCCATGTAATAGGCTTTCCCTATCTCCGACTACTACGAGAGCTCCGTTACCATATTGGATTTTCAGTACCCGTGTACATAGCCTCGTGGCATTCCAACTTAGGTAATCCCCATTTAGTATATTGTATACAGGCTCGATTCATTGTCGGAAGGAACGTTCATCCTTTTCTTCAATCTTGAAGAGTGTCTATTCTTTCGTCAATCAGAAACTAGGATTGTGCATCCCATGTTCAGTCGCAAGCATTTAATACGCTGAACAGAATAGATTCTAGGTTTCAAACGGTTTCCTAGACGGTTAAACATGACCCCACTCGGACTATTCTTCAAGCAGTTTAGCCTTCTTCCTTATATAAATCTTTTATATCTTGCCATTCAGTCGTAGCCTTTCCGTTTAGGCTAACTTATGACTTTAACCGACATGCTACACTCCCTCTTTGGTTTCCCATCAAGATAAGTCGGTTGATATATAAACCGTTTCTATAGTTTATTCACCGCCAAATGGTGAAATATACAATACCCTTATGGGCGCACAATACTTTGCTTTACGTCCCCAACCATAAAAAGATTTCCGTCCTGCTCATCACCTGTTTTAACAAGCTGTAATATTGTTTCTTGTAGCATATTTGTATCTTGGTATTCGTCAACAAGTACTTCTTTAAAATGATGTTTTAAATCTAGAGCAACAGGTGAAGGCTGTAATTCTCCTTCAACTTCTACAGTTAAAATTTGCAATGCGAAATGCTCTAAATCCGAGAAATCAATAATTCCTCGTTCTAATTTTGCCATGCGGAACTGTTCGCTAAAAACATTTGTCAATTCGACTAATGTTCCAATCGTCGGACTCATTAATCGAATTTCTTCAAGTAAACGCGCAGGAGTCCTAACAAAAAAGGTCTCTTTAAGCTTATTCACAATTTTCTTAGCTGACTCTCGCTTTTTCTTGGCAAGCTCCTGTAGCTCCACATCTACTAAAGCATCCTTTGATACACGCTTTAAAGTTGACCATTTCACAGTAGCAAAATAATCAAAGAGTTCCTGCCACGTTCCCTCACGACTAATACGAATTCCTTCCTGAATCATAGCAAAATCCATCTCTGCGGTTTCAGCATATGGTCCAGGTCCCGCAGGCTGTAGCGTAATGGCACGCATTTCAGAAATTAAAACGAATGCCTCTTCAAGACTATGCTTGACTGTTAATTTCACATATTTCGACAGCTCTAAATCATCAATTGTCACGTCTACCGCTATGTCATATGTCTTTGGTAAACTACGAAGCCATTTTTGAGGCTCTGCATGAACACGAGACGTATCATAAAGCTTGCTTATTAAAGTTTCTATAGCCTGATCATCACGATCCGATGTAAAGCTATCAACTAGCCTATAGATTGCTTGAACCTCAGCCTCATCCTCAGAATCGTAAGCATTTTCTAGCACATCTGCTAATATATCATCTCTTAACAAAGCAACCTCTGCCTCATTCGCTATACGAAAGCCTGGGTCAATATCTAGCATATAGGCGTATTGTTTGACAATGGCTAAACAGAAGGAATGCAATGTTGAAATTTGTGCTTTATTGACAAGGCTTAGCTGGCGTCTCAAATGATTGGAGGTTGGATTTTCTGCAATAGCTTTTTCTAGTGCCTCAGCCATACGATGACGCATTTCAGCAGCAGATGCATTTGTAAAGGTTACAACAAGTAACTCATCCACATTAATGGGATTCTCTGTTGCAACTACCTTCTCAATCATGCGATTAATAAGGACTGCCGTTTTACCAGAGCCTGCCGCAGCCGATACAAGTGTATCCTGACCAGTTGCATAAATTGCCTTCCACTGGTCGTCTGTCCATGTGACTTCCGCTGGCTTTTCAGGTATTTTTTGTACCAACTTACTTCATCTCCTTCCGAATTTTCTCAACGATATCATTCGGTTTTGCTTGCTGTAACTGACGATAGTTTTGTTTACCATCAGATGGGTCAAATTGACAAACAGCTGTAAATTGACAGTAGTCACATGCTGTTTTTGTTTTTAGTTTATAAGGACTTATGGAGGTATCCCCCGCTAAAATTCCATTGCCAGCTTCTTGATGCTTGCGCCGTACAAAATGTTGTAGATTTTTCATATCATTAACAGGTACAATGCGTGACTGAGATTCTGACGGTGTCCCATCTTTTTTCATATAGACAGGAATAATTTTCGAATGCCCACTCGATTCCTCTAACTGCTCGTCCATCGATATAATGGCCTCCGCATTTTCTGACAAAAGACCTTTCATTTTGTATTGTTTTAAACGGTCTTCCTCAATTTCGCTGTCGCTTAAATCCTTATCAAGCTTTAGCATCGGATTGTGGACATGTACATAAAGAACCCCAGCTGGCTCCGCTTCACCAGGTAGCCAGTAAGAGGCATTTTCCATCGCTACATCTAAATACGTTAGCACCTGAAGAGACAACCCGTGGTAGACCTCATTCAAATCTAAATCACGAGCGGATGATTTATAATCGACAATCCGTAAATATGAACGATCGTCAATAGCCGCACTATCCACCCTATCAATACGACCACGCATAAACATTTTCTTACCACCTGTTAAATCAATTTCAAGTGGAGGTAGCTGTTCATGTTGCCCTGGCCCAAAAGATGCCTCAATAGCAATTGGCTTAAAGTGAGACACATTCGCATGCTGTGTAAGTGCCGTCATTGTTCGCTCGACAATACGAATAAGTTTTCGCTGAATATAGCGATAGCGTGCGCTTGACAGTAAAATTTGATGTGAAAATACCGGAACAATTTGCTCAACGGCTTGTCTTGCTAATTGTTTAATTTGCTGCTTTGTTAAACGTATCCATGATAGCTGCTGACGGTGTGTCTCTTCAGTAATCCATTTCAATGCCTCATGGAATAAATCGCCCATTGCAAATGTTTCTAGTCTATACTCTTCCCGCTCTTCTAGACGAAGCCCATACGTTGTAAAATGCGAAAATGGACAACGGAAATATTTCTCAATACGAGACACACTAGATGTTAGCTTTTGACCATATAATTCCTGTGTAATGTAGTTTTCCAATGGCTCTGCTTCATTCTTATGTGTAATTGGATGTAAAACTCGTTCAAAAATGAGTGCCCAATAAGGGTCCTGCGTATAAAATTTTTGCAAGGCAAGCCACTCTGGCGCAAGCTCACGACTGTGCTCAGCTTGGCGTTTTTGAACCATTAAATGTGCTAAAGCTGTACGTGGATGACGTAAATACGGTAAAGCACTTTCTTCAAGTAATTCAATTGGATCAATCACAACTCGCTCAACCTTGACACCACTCAAAAGCCCAGTCGTTCTATCATTGCCGATAATTTTCTTTATATAGAGTGAGGACAATAGCGCCTTGCCCTCTTCATCAGCTGTTGGATAGGACATATATAATTTATCAGATGGTGTCGTTAAAGCACGGTATAGTAAGAAATTTTCTTGCAGTAAACGATTTTTAGATGTTGGCGCAAGCTCATAGCCAATTTGACTAAACCATTCACGTTCTGTATCTGACAGCAATCCTTCATACTCCATACGAGTTGGATAAACTCCATCATTCATCCCTAAGACGAAAGCGACTTTTATATTCGATAAACGAGCTAAATCAACCGTCGCTACCATGACTTCATCTAATGTAGGAGGGATACGAGAAAATTCTAATGTATCAAAGCCCTCATCTAAAATTTTCGCCGCTTCTTCTACAGACAGCTCCTGCTCACCAAACATATATACAAACTGATCAAGCACTTCAATCCATTCTTTCCACGCTTGGTCATGCTCGCTTGCAGCTAATGCATCCCCTCGATCAAGCTCACGTTCTTTCATTGCTTGAAGCTTTTCATAAACTTGTAAACTCTCAATCAGCTCAAACAATGCTGTCGCTACATCTCTGCCAGTTGTCGCTGTTTCTAGCTTGTCCTGTAACAATTTTAATGGCATACGAATTTCATCACGAATGGCCTCGATTTCTGCCTGCATCGCACGTTCTTCATCCGTTTGCACGCGTGAATGGAATTCAAGACCACGATACTTTTTGAAAAACCACCTAGCTTCCTCAAACCAGCGCTCACCATAGACGCCCTGTGCTAAACAGTAGTTTTCTAAACGATCCGCACGCTCTCGCCAAACATTTAGCTCAGCATGTAACGGGAAAAATAAATCTGTTTTCACGCTACGAAAAACCGGTTCATATTTCCAGTTAGAAGTGATAACCTCTAAAGCAGATCGGCTTAGCTCAATTAAAGGATGATGTAGCATCGTCTTTTTAGAGTTGGTAAAAATAGGGATTTGATATTGTTGAAAAATAGTTGTGATCAATGGGTCATAAACATCTGCTTGTCTATAAAGTAGAACTATATCCTGATAACGATAGCCATCTTCCTTTGTCAGCTTTGTTATTTCCCGGGCAATGGCATGTATCTCTGCACGACGATTGGAAGCCTCTAGTACCTTTACATCACCTGTAGTTTCTTTCGTTTGAGGCACCAGATGTGCAAACCCTTCTTCCAAATGTTGTAAATCTTTAGATTGAAAACGGTATGCATGATAGAAATGGATCGGTGCATCGACTTCAATACCCTCCTCATAGGCAATATCGTGTAAACGTTGGTTCGTAGATGCAGCTTCATAGAATAAAGACTGTTCATCATAAACTTCGTCGATATGGTCAAAGGGAAGAACGACGGTTACTTGTCTCGTCACTTTTAATAACTCTTTTACAAGCTCTAATTCTCTTACAGTGAATGCTGTGAAACCATCTATATAAACTGTCGCTCTCTTCATCGTATCAGAGTATTTCAGTTGCTCCGTTAAAATTGGATAATAGCCCTCGCTATCCACATAAGTAGTGCCAAGTCTTTCTTCCAAAGCGTGTAAAACGACTTGTAAATCATTCGTTTTAGCTTGCAATGTATTAGGCGCGTCGACAGCCATTAAAGATGCTGTCACTTCAGCTAACACTGAACTATTTACGCTATATCGACTAAATTCTCGTAATAGCGTCTCAATTTCCTCCGTAAAGCCTCGTTTCCCGGCGGCTTGGCGAAATAACGAAAACTCACTTTTTTGTTCCTCTAAAAGTTTGCGGATCAGCATTCGATAGCCATAGCCATTTACTTCTTTTCGAGCAATCCCGCCCGTTTCCTGTAACACTAGCCATGCCAATCGTTTAAATGTCATGACTTGCGCACGGATTAAGCCTTGCAAGCCATGTTTATTCGTTAGCTCATACTCCGTTGAGTAAGACATTTGGTCAGGAACAATTATAAAAATTGGATGACCTAACGGATCTGATTTTAGTTGCTCGACAATCTCATGATGAATAAATGTTGATTTACCTGTTCCTGAACGTCCTGATACAACACGCAATGTCATGTACTTTTCCCTCCTGTTAATATTCTATTTAATAAAAAATGCTAGTCGTATATACCCAACGCTTTGCTACCCAACCTGTGCGTTTGTTGATATACCCAAGCACTTTACGACTTTACCTGAGCGGTTATCATATAGACCTGATCACTTTCTTGTTCTACCTGAGCAGTTATTGCATGGGCCTGATCACTTTGCTGTTCTTCCTGAGCATCGCTTACCTTTATTGAAAGATAAAAGCCCCTTCTCTCATTCTACATGATACAAGGGGCTAGATGTGTATATTCAACTTTCATCGTTGATGATTTTTCGTCAATTTTCGCGCTTGTTTTAAATCTCGCTCCACACGCGCATTTAATCGTTTCTCTAAAAGCTTGCCAACCCACCAAAGCACAACAATTGCCACAGCCGCAATAATTAGTTTTTTAGGGCTTGTTAGTAACGCTCTTAAATCATAACCAAGCACGCTCATTCCTAAAATCATAACGAACTTCCCTGCCAATAACACAATTAAATAAAACTTTTTGTAAATATGAGATAACCCCGCTACAACGTTTACAATGACTGAGGGGGTAAAAGGAAAACAAAGTAACACGAATAGTGGACTAATCCCATTCATATCTACCCATTTTATTAGCTTCTCTACTCTTTTACTGCCTGTTATAAATCGAAGCTTTGGATGCTTGCCAAAATGGCGGACAAGCAAAAATACTGCATATGAACCCGCTACAGATCCTAGCCATGATAATAAAAAACCAAACCATAAACCATATGCACTTGCATTAACAACAACGAACACGACCAAAGGTAAAAACGGTAAAAATGCCTCTATAAAAGGTAATAAAAAACCAATAATTGGACCAAGTGCTTGATATTGTTCCGTTAAATGCTCAATATTTTCTACAGTAAACCATTCACTCAAAATTGACACCTCTATTTATACTGCAAAATTAAATGTAAAATCGTTAGCGTTTCCGTAGTATTTTTATACTCATGGGGCTGATGTCCTGAGAATACTAGTGTATCCCCTTCTTCTAGTTTTTCATGCATATCTCCAGCAGAAATGATGGCTTGTCCTTGGATAACGGTCACAGTTTCTTCCACCCCTTCTGTGTGGGCTTCGCTCCTGCTAGAGGCACCGGGCTCCATTTCAATCTTATAAAGCTCCCAGCCACGTTCTGGATTATAAGGAATAATGGAATACACACGATATCGTCCCTCGTCTTCATCTACATGTGGCGCATCCTTACTACTATATTTCATGAAATGCGCTGTCGGCGGCTGCAATAAGCTAGAAAATGACGTGCGCATACCTGCAGCAATTTTCCAAATCGTCGATACGGTAGGGTTTGCCTCCCCCTTTTCAATTTGTGCTAGTTGCGCTTTACTTACTCCTGTAGCTTTGGCAACATCGTCTAAGCTTAAATGACGTTGCTGACGAATCTTTTTTAGTTGAAATGCTAAATTTCGGCTCATTTGTTCCATTTTTATTCACCAATCTCTATTGTTTATTTTATAAGACATATGTATACTTTAATAAACATTAAGAAATATCAAACTATTCCATCATTAGTATACATAGAAATTTTTCAGAAAGGATGATCTATTTATGACAAGTACGACAGAGCTGCGGAATGAAGCAGCAACTAACACACCCAATGACAACTTTGTACAAGGCGTAAAAGATTGTGTTCCAACCTTACTCGGCTATATTAGTATAGGACTTGCTTTCGGTGTTGTAGGTTCCGCTTCTGGCTTATCGGTACTTGAAATTGCACTTTTAACTATACTCGTCTATGCAGGCTCCGCACAATTTATCTTTTGTGCACTTGTTTTAACAAATAGTCCTGCCTCTGCTATTATTGTAACCATTTTTGTCGTAAATCTACGCCATTTATTAATGAGTTTAACATTAGCTCCTCATTTTACACGCTATTCCATGCTCAGAAATATTGGTTTCGGTACATTATTAACGGATGAAACATTTGGTGTAGCTGTTACAAAGCAAATGCAGACTGGTAAGCTATATGGCAAATGGATGGATGGACTGAATATCACGGCTTACTCATGTTGGATTCTTTCTTGTGTAGCTGGGGCATATTTGGGGAAATGGGTAGCAGACCCTGAAAAATGGGGCTTAGATTTTGCATTGATTGCTATGTTTGTGGCACTTCTTGTACTTCAACTTAGCAGTGTAGGTAAAAGTAAAGTAATGCATTATCTTATGTTAATCGGCTATATGATTGTTACTATGTATGGCCTTTCTTATATCGTACCTTCGCATGTAGCTGTTCTACTTGCAACAGTTATTGTAGCAACAATAGGGGTGGTGACAGATAAATGACGACAACCGCTTCTATGGTCTGGCTGATCATTGGCTGTGCACTTGTAACTTGGCTACCACGTATTATTCCTTTTATATTCGTACGAAGTGTAAAACTACCAGATGTTGTAATGAAATGGTTAAGCTTTATCCCTGTCTGCATTTTAAGTGCTCTTGTTATTGAAAATTTACTGGATACAGAAAGTGGAAAAATTGTGACACTCGATTGGCCTGTATTTATTACATTTGTGCCAACGCTTATTATTGCACTCGTAACAAAAAGCTTATCTATTACAGTTGTAGCCGGTGTTATCATTATGGCAGCCGTACGATTTTTCATGTGAAAAGGTCAGTCCTAAAAGTGAGAAAACTTCACTTTGGACTGACCTTTTAATTTAAAGGGTATCTTTATTTTTTTTCATTTTACTTGCTAACCAAAAGCCTACTGTTAACGAAAATGCATCAATCACAAATAAAGTAGGTGTGGAAGTGTAACCTGCATATACAGATGCCGCAATTAGAGCAATCGCTAATATTAGTGCAACATAACGATTAAACGTAATTCTCGTAAACAATAACACGAGTAATGCTGGTAAAAATAACGCTAACATCATTTTCCCGAAAACATCCATTAGAAATCCCTCGGCTCGGCTAGTAATAATCCTATACGATAATGATCATTGCTATATATAACATGCTGTGTTAGACGTATTTCATTATTACAGTCTAATACTTCTAGACGACAATGTGCCGCATTTAATTGCAAAGCTTCATATAAATCATTTTCAGTAAAAATGGAACAACCATTTACTTTACGAATACATTCCCCCGCAAGTAAGCCCATCTTTTCAGCTGGAGAATCAGGAAGCACAGCCGCAATAATAGCACCTTTCGAGCTCGGTGCAACTGCATAAATATCCGTTTTATCTTGCATTGCATAGAAGATTGAAATAACAAGACGAAGTACTACACCTACTGCCAACGTAATAAAACCGATGAACGGCTCAAAAACTGCTATCAGTCCACCTATTAAAATAAGCTGTCCAAGTAGTAACACGGATCGCCCCATTTTAGGAAATTTAACAACCGGCAGTTCTTTTCTAGTAAGCTTTGAAAATCCTATAACGATTGGGAATAATACGAGTGCAAAGCTACTCTCTCCTAATGTAAATTGTGGCCAATACGGTAAGTCTACCGGAATAATATCTCCAGGTATTACAAAGAAAATTGGCAGTACCCATACATTTCTTGAACGATAGACAATTGCCTGCATACCCCGCTTCGTTTTTTCAACTCGTGGTGTCGTTACCTTCATTGCTGTTTGACGAATTAACATGCCCTCAGCAATCACACTTAGACCTGCTAAAATCGTAATAGTTACAATAGCGCCATCTAATACATTGGTACCTTCTAAAGAGATTTTCCACCAAGAAAATGTCCAATTGTATTGATCCATCAACCATATTACTAGTGTTGCGAGCCCCATCGTATAAATAGGTGAGAGTGCATTAATGCAGAACAATAATAGTGCCAACACAGAAATAACTATTAAAATCATTAAGAAAGCTTTAGGTAATGTTAAACCTAAACCAACGCTTACTAGTGAAATAAAGAGGGCATATAGCCACCCATATTTCCATTGCCCAATTAGCTCTGTCCAACCCCAAATAATCCGTCTATTAAAAAATTTACGCTCCTGTTTTACACGACTATAACCTAATAAAATCGCAAATAAAATCGCAATATACATTAATGGGTTGAGTAAAAAGCGGCCAATCGCTGTTACAATTTCTATTAATATATCACTAACCATACGAACACCCGCCATTCTGTCTTGAATACTATGAATTTATTGTATCAAACGACTACACTCTTGCGTAGTACAAACTAATAGAAAGCTTTCTATTCTTATTATTTATCTTCATTGAGCGGATGTTACAACTTATCAATTATGCCGTTGTAAGCCTATATTATTTATTGTTCAATATTGTGCAATAAAAAGCTTGTGGCCATTTGGAACTGTAAATCATTTTGACGATCCTCTTTATATTTTTTCAACGTATCATTTAAGCTGTTAAAGAAGGTACTATCCATATAAATATTTTCTTCTACTTGTTTCAATTCCTTATCTTTACGATAAAGCTTAACAGCCTCCTCCGTCGTGTCATCAAAATAACCATCTAAACGAGCAATTTTATACCCTAACTTTTTTAAAGCATTTTGCGTATAAGAGATTTCCTCACTCATATCGCCCACTTTAAACTTCCCAGATAATGGATGCATTTGAAAAGCAACTAATTCATTTTGTTCAATGACTAAATTAGCCTCAATACCTTGCCCGTGAATCCATTCGCGTTTCGGTGTCAGCCATTTATTTGTGGACAGTTTAAGCTCTCCGCCATTTGACAGTGACCATGATTCCTGCACTGTTCCCTTCCCAAAGCTCTTGACACCAACAAGGGAGGCACGTCCCCAGCCTTTTAAAGCTCCACTAAGTACTTCACTAGCCGATGCACTGCCTTGATTTTGCAACACAACAATCGGTATTTTATTCATTGTCTGCAAATATTTTTCATCAAAGCTTTTTGATTCCGTTTTTAATGGTTCCATAGCACCTTCAGCATTTTGCATATACGCAAACACTTTACCATTCTCCAATACCGTGCTCAATAGTGCTGCGACGCTATGTAAATAACCGCCTGGATTATCTCGCACATCGATCACTAACCCTTTGATATCTTTTCGGAGTAATTTACTCGTTTCGGCAACCCACTCATTAGCTGTTTTCTCACCAAAAAGCGAAATTGTTACATAGCCTATCGGGGTATCTTCTACATTCACTACTTCGCTTGTTACTGTTTTATTGGAAATTGCTGCTCGTTCCATCGTCATTTTAATATGCTTATCTTCACTTGGACGATAAACAACAATCGTCACTTTTGTTCCCTTTTCTCCTTGAATTAAATGCATCAATTCACTCATCGATTTACCATCTACTCGAACACCATCAACTTGTACAATTTCATCGAGAGAGCGCATTCCTGCTTTCTCTGCCGGGGACGAACGGACAGGAGACACAATAATAAATTTTCCGTTATTTTCCGTTAACTCAATCCCAATGCCCACTCTTTCTTCGGCTAACATTTGTCGGTGTTGTTCTGCCTCTTCCTTCGAATAATAAGTACTGTAAGGGTCCTTAATAGCATCTGCCATACCGCGAAGTGCCCCTTCTACTAACACATCTTTTTTCGTACTGTATACAGATTTTTTCTCAATTAAATTCAACGCTTCATTAATCGATTCGGCCTCTGTGACGACCGGCTCCTCTTTATCCCCTAATTTAAACCAATCAAAATAAATTCCACTACCTAGCAATAAACTACTAGCAAGTACGCCGACACCCGCCATTATTTTGCGCAAACCTTCCCTCCTCCGTCTCTACTACTGTATGACTTTTATTTTTCAAACATACAAGATTCAGCTTCAAAATAATTTGTTGAATACTATGCTTTTGGTTTGGCGAGTATTCTATGAGTGCTTCGCGGATATTTGCCTTACTTGCGCGGATATTCCGGCGCCAATCGCGGATATTTATTTCCCTCCTCGCGCGGATAAAATGCTTACACAAAAAAATAAAAAAATCTGCTTCGTTTCTTTAACAAAAACGAGCAGACTCTTTACATTTATCTTTTTAATCTAATTCATCAACATAACTTTTTAGCATATCCGTATCCATCGGCCCTGAAATGGCACGTTGAATGTATCCCTTTGAATCAATAAAATAAGTGGTAGGAATTGTCATGACGTTATATTGTGGAGAAACTTCTCTTTCTTGGTCAAGAAGGATAGGAAAAGTTAGTTCGAAGCTATCTCTGAATGTCATAACGGTATCTATTTTTTCGTCAACTGTAAAATCATGTTCATCCTTTGTTAAATTAACAGCTATAATTTCTACATTATCTTCTTTTGCGTACTGTTCATAATACTTTTGCATATGTGGCATTTCAGCCTTACACGGTGGACACCATGTCGCCCAGAAATTTAACACGACTTTCTTTCCGCGAAGGTCGCTCAGTGTTACCTCGTCACCATCCAAGCTTGTTAACGTAAAATCTGGTGGTATATCTCCCTTTTTTAAGCCAATCTTTTGTTCATCCATTTCTTTCCCAAGAGAAGCTGTTTCAATTTCACGATCCTTATCAATCTGCTGTTTAACATATGTACCAATCATCGCAACTACTAATAACACGACGATAAGCAGCCCAATATTTTTTTTCATTTCTTACCTCCCAGTAATCAAGTGCTTTGTGAGAATTTTTTTGAGCAGTCGTATATTGTTATACCCAGTATAAGTAATACGACGCTCACCCATACAGCCGGTTGCCATAAACCATGCGGCTGAAAGAAGGCTACAATTATTAGCCCAATCGTATATAAAAATAATGCACGATTAATAGCTGTCAATTTCCATAATATGAGGATCGTCAGTATACTTAGTACACTTAAAGTAATGACTTCGCTCTTGATTTGATTATCATTTAGTAACACCACAAACCATTGATAGATTGATTGCGTTAAAATGATTGCCCAGCTACAAGCAACAACTCCAGTTGCATCAAACTGCAATTTTTTTCGCTTCCACCAAAGCTGAAGCGATGCGACCATTACCCCTAAAATGACACCAATTGTTCCACCATTGAAATAAAGGAGAGTAAACGGTTGAGCAATAACAGCTTTAAAATCAGTGACAATTATGCTAAATTTCCAAACAAGAATAAAGGTAAAAACTGCGTCTCCATAGACCCCCGACCATTTTTTCGGGAATTGTACCCGTAAAACTAGCCATACAACGAAAAATGCTGCAAGGAGAGCGACAGCCGTTGCTGGTAATGTTAGTGTCCGAATAGAGAACCATTCTGTATTATTCACCAAATACATCCTCCACTAGTAAAGATAGTTTCAGCATAGCATACAATCGTTATGTGAACTGTCATTTCACACTGTGTTCAAAAAATCTTCCTAAAACATGCTCTTCGAAGTATACGAACTACTTGCACTAACATAAAATGTGGCACAACCAGAAATTGACTTCTAATTATCTTTTACAATTATCTACCAAAATAACGCTGAGTTCAAGATACTACTATATAAATGTCTCCCCAAAACGTTCCGCCGACTGAGCTCTTCCTCAAGGTTATTTTTTTCGTCACTCTGCTGCTTCCATCCATCGAATAGATGATTCTTTCCGCCGTTTTGCTGTTTCTATCCATCACTTTGATAATTCTATCCGTCACTTTGATAATTCTATCCGTCGTTCTGCTGCTTCTATCCATCGCTTTGATAATTCTATCCGTCGTTCTGCTGCTTCTATCCATCGCTTTGATAATTCTATCCGTCGTTCTGCTGCTTCTATCCATCATTTCGATGCTTCTATCCCTCGCTTTATGTTCTATTCATCACTACTAATAAGAAAAAAGCTATACATTAGATTCACATCACATCTAATG
The DNA here is from genome assembly GCF_054062295.1 of Lysinibacillus sp. TE18511. Lineage (NCBI taxonomy): Bacteria > Bacillati > Bacillota > Bacilli > Caryophanales > Bacillaceae > Lysinibacillus > Lysinibacillus sp. TE18511. The sequence continues at coordinate 4,675 of NZ_JBSSFD010000003.1, read as the reverse complement.
TATAGCTTTTACTATTTTTACAACGGAATATATTTTAAAGGATTAACACTACCGACTGATTGTCCTTGCCAAGGGCCATTGTGCACTTCAAAGTGTAAGTGTGGTCCTGTTGAACGTCCAGTACTACCCATTGTTGCAATTTGCTGACCTTGGGATACCTCTGCACCAACACTAACATTGATGGAATTTAAGTGTGCATACACTGTTGCATAAATTTGACCATCAATTGAATGTGTGATAATGACAGCATTACCATATGAACTAAGTGGTGCAGCATAAGATACAACACCGTCAGCAGCTGCCCAAATTGGCGTACCTGTACTATTTGCAAGATCGACTCCATAATGGAATTCTGGACCTGCGCCAATATTACGCCAGCCATATGGCGATGTTAGACGACCATTTGTTGGCTTGATCCACGTACCATTTGATTGCGGAGCATGGACGACATTTGAAGATCCACCACCATTATTATTTTTAGCTGCATTTGCTGCGGCAGCAGCTGCTGCTGCCTTACGTTTTTCTTCCTGTTGACGGGCAATTTCTGCTAATCGTTTTTGCTCATCAATAATCTTTTGTTGTAATTCGTCACTAATTTCAAGTGCCTCAGAGTATTCTTTTTCAAGTAAAACTTTCTCTGACTTTAGTTTTTCTTGTTCTTTTTCTAATTGATCAACTAATTTGTTTTTCTCAGCTTTCTGTCCATCCAATGATGCTTTTAAACGATCAAGCTCAGCTTTTTTATCTTCAAGCTTTTGGCGTTTGCTTTCTAAGACTTGCTTTTGTTCCTCTAATTTTTGCTTGTCCTCTTTTTGTTCATGGATAATTTGACGGTCCGCTTCCATTAATGAATTAACAGCAGAGAATCGATCGATAAAATCTACGAAGCTACTAGAACTAAGTAGTACGTCTAAATAGCTAACGGTACCACTCGCCTGAATGGCACGAGCACGTTCCTCTAACAATACATCACGCTCTTCAATTTTGCGCAGAAGCTCTGCTATAGAATCTTCTAAAGTTTTTATTTCTTCATTTGCAGAATGAATTTCTGCCATTACATTTTTAATATTATTATTAGTTTTTTCAATTTCAGCGTTTAATGATTGAATTTGATCTAATATTTGTTGTTGCTTTTCTTCATTTGCAGTAATAGCATTTGATTTATTATTGATGGATGAATTTAAGCCATCTTTCTTTGATTCAATTTGATTTTTTTGATCTTTTAAATCCGATAAATTAGTTGCATATGCTGATGGAGTTTGGATAAAAAGAAATAGTGCAGATGCTGCTGCAAGTGTTTTTAAAGAGTTTTTCGCCATACTTTTCACCGATTGAACTCCCTTTCGACTATTATTTTGGTTGATCACCTATTGGGTTGATTTCTGCTTCGGACGGCACTTTTCAAGATACTACTGATGGCTTCTTTACTCGGTCCATATCCTTAAAGCTAGATTTTTAAAAACTTACGTACTGACATGAAACTTCCCCAAATACCGATTAGTACACCAATTAGTAATAGAAGCGCACTTACTTGGTATACAAGTGGTGAGAAATCAAGTACTTGAATAAGCTCACCTTTTAATCGAGGCGCAATAATTCTATATACATTGTGGTAAAGAGTTGCAATCACCGCAATCGGAATAATAGAACCTAAAAGTCCGAGCCACATTCCTTCTAATAAAAACGGTATGCGTACGAATGAATTCGTTGCCCCTACAAGTTTCATAATTTCTATTTCATCACGACGTGCAATAATCGTAATCCGAATCGTATTAGAAATTAAGAAAATGGCTGTAAATAATAATCCTAAAATGAGCACTACACCTACGTTACGGCTAGTATTTAAGAAGTTGAAAAGCTTTTCTACTTTGCCTTCACCATACATAACATCATATGTATACTCAAATTTATCAATTTTCTTGGCTACAGCAGCTGTTTGCTGAGGATCTGAAGCCTTCACATAAATAACATTACGTAATGGGTTACTTTGCTCAAATAGTTTAAAATCGTCCCCAAAATCTTTTACTAATTTAGTTAACTCATTTTCCTTTGTCGAATAACTCATCTCTTCGACACCTGGCAATTTCTTTATTTTTTCCATGAGTGCTTTTTCAGCAGCTTGATCAGCTGTTTCATCAATTAACACTTTAATTTCAACATCATTCTCTAAATCATTTGCTACTTTATTTAAATTCATCATAATAAGCGCAAATACGCCTACTAATATTAATGTAACTGTAACCGCACTCACTGAGGCAATGGTCATCCAGCTGTTACGACCAAGTGACTTTATACTTTCTCGGAAATGACGTTTCAACGTACTAAATTTCATAGCCGTAATCACCTCCGTGCTCATCACGTACAATCATGCCGCCTTCAATGGCAATTACCCGACGACGAATCGTATTCACGATTTCTCGGTTATGCGTTGCCATTACAATCGTTGTACCTCGTGCATTAATTTCCTCAAATAAATTCATAATGTCCCACGATGTCTCAGGATCAAGATTCCCAGTAGGTTCATCTGCAATAACGACCTTTGGCACATTAACAACAGAACGTGCAATCGAAACACGCTGCTGTTCGCCACCTGAAAGTTCATTAGGGAACATTCTTGCCTTATTCTTTAGCCCCACTAACTCCAAAACCTCCATTACTCGGCGACGGATTTCCACTGGGTCCTCCTCAATTACCTCAAGTGCAAACGCTACGTTTTCATAAACATTCAAACGAGGGAGTAGTTTAAAATCCTGGAACACAACGCCAAGCTGGCGACGTAAAAAAGGTACCTTTTTATTTTTCAATGTAGCTAAATCTATGCCATTAACAATAATCTCGCCCGAAGTAGCTTTTTCCTCGCGGTACATTAATTTAATGAATGTCGATTTACCTGCACCACTTGGACCTACAACGTAGACAAATTCACCTTGCTTTATGTTAACGGAAATCCCATTTGTCGCAACAACGCCATTAGGATACTTCTTTGTCACATTTTTCATTTCTATCATATTTAAACCACCTAAATCTCTTACTTATATAAGAGGTATTTCATTTACTATTATAGCACTCTATTTCTATTTTTTTATTACAGTTTCATTTCATTCCGTGGCAGTTCCTTCTATTTCGTTCTTTCATTGCCATTAGAAAAAAACGAAAATGATATAAAAATCGACATAAAAAGACAGAAATCGATTTCAATGAAGAGAAGTCGATTCCTGTTCGAAAATAAAAAAAACATTCAAGCTATGCTTTTTTACATAGCCCGAATGCATGAATACTTAAATATGCTGCTCGTCAGTTGTTGTATAACGTACTAAAACTGCCCCTGTTTTGGATTCACCTTCAATAAATAGTCGGTTGGCATTCTCTACTTCTTTATCAAAACGTACTACCTTTGATAAGAATTGATCCTGTGATTCAATCTTTGAGGCATCTTGAATACCAACATCTACTTTACCAAAATTCGTAACAATTTTACCGCTGATCGATATTGTACGTGGCACATACAATTCAACAGCTCCTGCAACTGTTTGCGCTTTGATTTTTGATGAATTCGTAGAGCAAGTTGTGACAACAACATGTCCATTGACCGATTTTGCTTCAACTTCATCCAATGCGCCATCTAAATATACACGACCATTCAATGTTTCAGCTTCTAAATCTTTACCACGGACATTTGTTAATTCAATTGAACCATTAGAAGAATCCACTTCTGCCTTCCCAAAATTAAACTTAGAGCCTTTAATTGCACCGTTTAACGTCTTTACTTTTAATTGCTCAAAATCCGTATCTTGTAAAGTAACACTACCGTTCATTAAACGTACCGATAATTTGTCCAATTTATCCTTTGGTACTAGTACTTTAACATTTACTTGAACAAGTTTTAGTTGACTTAAAATTCGTAGTGAACCTTCATTCTCCTTCACAACGAATTGCTCTAAGAAATGAGCGCGTGTTTCTTCTTCACTGTCATTAACTAGTGGTGCCTTCACCTTGCAAATGACTTGGAAGCTATCACCTTCAGTAGATTCCACTGCAAAATTGCCATTCGGTAATTCAGCAACTATATTTTCTACCTGTTCTGCCGCAACTTCTTCTGTATGTGTAAACTCTACTTTATCACCAAACGGAGAGGATACATCAAATTCTTTTACCTTTTTCACTGCTGTATTCATCATATCCATAAAGAGTGAACCAATTTGTGTTAAATCTTTACGAAAATCTCGCATTTCTTCTTCGAAATATTTAGTGAAATCCTCGTCTTTTTTCTTGTGTTCATCTTTGTGACTTTCATTTTTAAATAATGACTCATTCTCTGTTGAGGAATGCTGGCCCTCATTTGACACATTATTCATAACATGTTGAGTGGACTTGCTAGGTTGCTCTAATGCTTCTAATAATGTAATCGCCTCTTGCGCTGTAATTGTTCCTTTTTCCACAAGTTCTAAAATTCGTTGACGTTCATTTTGCATAACTAAAATAGCCTCCCTCAGTTCGTTATACTATTTATACGAATCATTTTATGAAAAGTTTCACCAAAAGAATGAAAATATTGGGGATATATCTTTTTTTAGGCTCAACACCATAACGTGTGGTTGATTTCCGTTCCGACTGGGCGCTTTGCCGCTGACGCTTCGCTTTCGCGCAGAGCAGAGCTTCCTGGGGGCGTCCGATG